>JAVEXG010000075.1:0-16173 GCA_034004115.1 Bacteroidales bacterium
TGTCGGAATACATAATGTGGGCGCTTGCAACTCCCATTGTATTCTGGTCGGGATCTTCCTTTTTCATCAATGCATGGAAGCAGATCAAACACCGGCACGCAACGATGGATACACTTGTTGCCCTGAGTACGGGGATTGCGTATCTATTCAGTGTGTTCAATGTTCTTTTCCCTGAGTTCTGGCACAGCAGGGGTCTTCATGCCCATGTGTACTTCGAAGCAGCAGGGGTTGTCATAGCCCTGGTTCTCCTTGGAAGGCTTCTCGAAGACAATGCAAAGGCGAACACCTCATCGGCGATAAAAAAGCTCATGGGACTTCAGCCGCAAACTCTGTTTAAAGTTCTGCCAGGCGGGGAGATCCGGGAATTCCTAATCTCAAAAGTGGTACCGGGTGATACAATCCTTGTAAGACCCGGTGAGAATATCCCGGTCGACGGCAGGGTAAGCTCGGGCATCAGCTATGTTGATGAAAGCATGATAAGCGGTGAACCTGTGGCAGTGCTTAAGGAGCCGGGGTCGGAGGTCTTTGCCGGAACAATAAACCAGAAGGGAAGCTTTCAGTTTGTTGCTGAAAAGGTGGGATCGGATACCTTGCTCAGCAGCATCATCAAACTTGTACAGGAAGCACAGGGAAGCAAGGCCCCAGTTCAGAAACTGGTTGACAGGATTGCATCCATATTCGTTCCGGCAGTGGTGGCAATTGCAGTCCTTTCCTTTGCCGTATGGATGATTGCAGCAGGGGAGGACGGGTTTGCTCCGGGGTTGATGGCAATGATTACAGTACTTGTAATCGCATGCCCGTGTGCCCTTGGACTGGCAACACCGACAGCAATAATGGTCGGGATCGGAAAGGGAGCCGAGAATGGCATCCTGATAAAGGATGCGGCAGCTCTTGAACTGACTCACAGAATGGATGCGATAGTACTCGACAAGACAGGCACTTTAACCGTGGGAAAGCCTTCGGTAGACAAGATCAGATGGCTGCAGGAAACCGATGAGTCAAGGGGAAGGGATATTCTTTACAGTCTCGAAAAACTCTCGGAGCATCCTCTCGCAGGAGCGGTGGTCCGATTCCTTGAAAAGAGCGCTTCAGACCTGCCCGTTGAAAAAGTTGAAAGCATAACAGGAAAGGGCATAACTGGCACAGTGGGAGGCGAGGTTTATTATGCGGGATCGCTAAGCCTGATCACCGGCAAAGGCATATTACCGGATGAAGCACTGATGAAATTTGCTGAAGAGGATGAGCGGAATGCATCCACGGTTATCTGGTTCTCCGACAGCAGAAGTGTAATCGCTGTTCTGTCGGTTTCCGACACTATACGTGCCACATCGGCTGAAGCAGTGCTCAGACTTGGAGAGATGGGCATCGATGTTTACCTGGTTACTGGCGATAACCGGAAAACTGCAGAAGCTGTTGCAAGGCAGACAGGTATAAAAAACTTCGAAGCAGAGATGATGCCTTCAGGAAAGGCAGAATTCATAAAGAAATTGCAGTCGTCCGGCAGGGTTGTCGGAATGGCCGGTGACGGTATCAACGACAGTCAGGCGCTGGCTCAGGCCGATGTAAGCATCGCCATGGGCAGAGGATCGGATATAGCTATAGATGCCGCGGGAATGACAATCATCGGAAACGACCTTTCAGTAATACCCTCAGCTATACGTCTGAGCAGAAACACAGTCAGAACTATCCGGCAGAACCTCTTCTGGGCTTTCATCTATAATATTGTCGGTATCCCGATAGCTGCAGGTGTTCTCTATCCTTTCACCGGGTTCCTTCTCAATCCGATGATAGCAGGGGCAGCCATGGCATTGAGCAGCGTGAGCGTGGTGAGCAACAGCCTGAGACTAAAATATATGAAATGACCTTCACGGATGGGGAAGCCACGGTCAGCAAGGCTCCACATGAATTGTAACAGTAAGGTCAGAATATTTATCTTTCAGTTTTTCCTCAATATTGTCGCAGTAAGTATGAGCGTTGCCAACCGATTCATTCTCGGGCAGCTCAATATGAACATCCACGAATTTGTAATTGCCTGCCACACGGGTCCTTAGGTCGTGGAAATTTACGTTCATTTCGCTGAGGCGTTTTTCAAGGTCCCTGATTTCACATTCAGGCCATGAAGTATCCAGAAGGGGAGAGAAAGCCCTCGATATAAGGTTATAGGATTCCTTAAGGATGAAAAGAGCAACAAGTATCGCTATTACCGGATCGAGCCAGACAATACCGGTGAAGTATATGAGCCCAAGCCCGGCAGCGACACCCAGCGATGTGTAAACGTCGGTCTTCAGGTGCAATGCGTCGGCCTCGAGAGCAAGCGACCCGGTTTCGCGGGCGACTTTATACAGTCTGCGCGACACATAGATGTTGACTAATCCTGAAATCAGCATTACAACGGCACCTATCCATACAGATTCCGGAAGGGAGTGACTGCCCAGCAGTTTCTTTACGGCTTCAATAATTATTATAAATGCTGCGACAAGGATAAGCAGTCCTTCAATTACTCCCGACATGTTTTCAACCTTGCCATGTCCGTACGGATGCCTTGAATCAGGAGGTGTGTCGGAAACCCTGACTGCAAAGAAAGCTATCAGCGCAGCAACCAGGTCCATGGATGAATGAATAGCCTCAGAAATGATACTTACTGATCCGCTTATGATTCCTATTGTAAGTTTCATCGCAATAAGCAGCGAGTTTGAGGCGACAGAAAGCCTTGCAATACTTGTTTTTTTGTTTGAATCAGATTTCATAATTCCGGTTATAAATTCCTCAGATGTTCCGGATGTACTCCTTTACTTTCCTGATCAGCCATCTCGGAGTTGAGGTAGCTCCGCATACTCCTACCGATTCCCTGCCTTCAAACCACGATTTTTCTATCTCTTCAACAGAAGAAATGAAATGAGTGTCGGGATTGATGCTTTTACACACTGAGTAGAGCATCCTTCCGTTTGAACTGTCTTTACCACTGACGAAAATAATCGTATCATGCTCTGCGGCAAAAGCCCTGAGATGAGGCTCCCTGCCGGAAACCTGGCCGCAGACAGTGTTGAAGACCATAAGGTCCTGTTCCGGGTCGGCAACACCCTTTGCTTTCATTCTGTCGTATATAAGCTGCCTGATATTCGCGAACTCGGTTATCTCCATTGTCGTCTGGGAAAAAAGAGCCACAGGACGGGAAAAATCTATCTTATCGATATCGGAGGCTTTTGACACAAGCAGTCCTTCGCTGTCTGTCTGGCCCAGAAGTCCTATCACTTCTGCATGTCCCGGCTTCCCGAATATAACAATCTGCCCCTTTCTGTCTTTGATTTCATTCCACGTCTTTTTGATCTTTGACTGTAGTTTTCTGACAATGGGACAGGTCGCCTCTATAATTGTAATATTGTTTTCGAGGGCCACCCTGTATGTTTCAGGAGGTTCCCCGTGTGCCCGTATGAGAACCTTGCAGTTTTTCAGAATCCTGAACTGTTCATGGTCGATTGTTATCAATCCAAGCGAAGAAAGACGCTGCATTTCCATGTCGTTATGCATAAGAGAACCGAGCGAATAGACCTTCTCCCCGTCAAGCAGGGCTTCTTCCGCGATCTCTACCGCATTATGAACACCGAAGCAGAATCCTGATTTCTGGTCAATTTCTATCTTCATTTAGCTTTTGCCTGATAATTTTCATTACCCATTCCATCTGCTGATTGACAGTCATTCTGCTGTTATCCAGCACTAATGCATCATCAGCCCTTCTCAGGGGACTGATGTCCCTGTTCTCATCAGCTATATCCCTGGAGACTATATTCATTCTGACTTCTTCGAGGTCCACATCGATGTTTTTGCCCCGGAGTTCGTCATACCTTCTTTTTGCACGGATATCAACAGATGCTGTCATGAATATCTTCAGGTCGGCATCGGGAAAAACAACTGTTCCTATGTCCCTTCCATCCATCACAATTCCCTTGTAAACGCCTATCTGTCTCTGGAGTTCCACCATCCGGTCGCGGACCTCATGGATCTGGCTTATCCTGCTCACGTGGGAGGACACTTCAATACTTCTGATCTCATCCTCAACATTCTCGGAGTTCAGGTAGGTTTCGTACGCGCCAATATCGGGGTTGTAGATGAAGGAGATATGTATCACGGGGAGATCTTCAATAATACTTCCCGTTTTTTGCTCTCCGTCGCCTGTATATCCTTTTCTTAATGAATAAAGGGTTACCGCCCGGTACATTGCACCGCTGTCGATATAAATATAATTCAGCTCGGAGGCAATGGCCCTGGCAAAGGTGCTTTTGCCGCACGATGAATAACCGTCGATAGCTATAATGAGTCTCTTTTCCATTTCTTCTTTCTTATCGCAGCTTATCTCATACCTTTAGTTCCGGAATTTATATAGTTGCGGCTTCAAAGTTACCAATTTTATGATTTTCCGGTCCGGCTGATTCAAAGCTGCTGCTTTTTAAACATCCTGTCGGGCATGAAAATCACGGATATATTGTTTGATGCGCCTGCCAGGTGATATGAGGCGCGGCCGAATTCAATCCTCATCACCGAGGCATTGATCCCGAATCCCCACGAGAACCCAGTGCCTGATGCTTTAATATCTGATTGAAGCTCGCTTCTCCGCTGATGGTTGTAACCGACGCTCAGCCACAGGTTCCTGTGAGGAATAATCTCCACACCGGTGACAACATGGCGAAGGATGTTCTCGGTGACATCCTTTATTCCTGATTTGCTTTCCCCGCCTGTTCCATCATAATCGTGTGTCAGATCAAAAAGCTCGAGATGCCTCAGAGTTAAGGAGAACCTGAACGGGGCATGCCTGAGTCTTGCCGAGAACCCCGCTATCACTTCAAGCGGCAGGCCGCCTTTTGGCTCACCTGCATAGGACGTCAGCTGGAGACCAAGGTTTCTCACGGCAAGCCCTGCGGAAAGAAAATTACCGGGGTTATGCCACGATGCTCCCAGGTCAAAGGCAAATCCGAAAGAGTTGTATCTCTCAAGCTGGGAGATGACAGGCTTGAAGTTGACCCCGACCGAAAAAAGAGAGTCGAGCCGGAGGGCGTATATCAGTGCAAGTGATGATTCCGAAGCACTGAAAGAACCGGTGATGGCTCCGGTTTCGTCGGCTTCAGTGAATGACCCGTAGTTAAGGTACGAAACTCCTCCGGCAATGACGGCCGATTTTCCTGATGAATGTGAATAGAGAGCCATACCGTAGTTGACCCCCGCAAGATAATTTGTGAAGTTCAGGGCAACATTGCCCGACATGCTCCGGGAGAGAAGTGCCGGATTGGTCCAGGCCAGGTTAAGACTGCTCCCGGTAAGCGAGACATTTGTTCCGCCAAGGGAAGATACCAGTCCCGACTGAGTAAGGTTGAGGAACTCATATACATTGTCACCCCCTGTCTGGGAGAACCCCCGGACAGTCAGCAGCAGAAGCAGCGATATGACTGAAATCCGTTTTGCCATTTCAGGCTCATTGATGTAAATATAGAATATTGCTTCGAAACTCAGGCCGTCTTTCCGGTAAGGATAAGAGCGTCGTCGCTCTTTTTATGACGCCCGTTCATCTGCGACATGATTAGCCCGGCAATCACAACCATCATGCCTGCAATGTTCTGAAGTGTCAGCCTGTCTCCAAGTATCAGGAAAGAGAAGAAGGCTGTGAAAATCGGGATGAAATTGGTAAAGACATTCGCCCTGGTTATGCCAAGGTTTCTTACCGAGTAGGCAAAGAGAATAAATGCTCCGCAGGAAGCGAAAACTGCAAGTTCAATAACAGGGATAAAGGCTTTCAGAGTAAGAGTAGTTTCGGCCAGATGCCCGGCTTCAAATATGAGGAACACCGGCAGGAAGAGGATGGCTCCCAGCGTATTCTGAATGTTGACAATAAAAACAGGTTCATACTTCCCGACCAGCCGGCTGAGAGTCAGGTTGTAGCCTGAAGCCGAGAAAACCGCAAGCATCATGAGGGCAAGCCCCTTGACATTGTATGAGAGTGTTCCGCTCCTGTCGATCACAAAGATCAGAATACCCGTGAACGACAGTACTATTCCGGCGTAGTTAATCAGTTTGAGGCGTTCCTTCAGAAAGATCCATGCTCCGATTGTTGCAACAACGGGGATTGTTGATATCAGTACCGAACCGACTGTTGCCGATACATAGGTGAGCCCGAAGCTCTCGCCAAGAAAATAAAGAAAAGGCTCGAATACAGCAAGCATGATGAAGAGCTTCCTGTCCTCCTTTCTTATTTTTACGAATTTCTTCTTGATTGCCAGGTAGGTGGTCAGTATCAGAATGGCAGCGATAAGGCGGAAAAAGACTATCGTGATCGGAAGGAAGGTCTCGTTGGCCACCTTGAACCATATGAAGGAAAAGGCCCAGAAGATCATCGCCAGGAAAATTCCGCCATATATCCTTATTCTGTCTTTCAATTTGGTTCGCTCCTTTTAAAATATTCGACCCCCTTTATTTTATTCGACCCCCTTTCCCGTCCCGCAAAGCGGGAAGCTGCCTGCTCCTTCCATCTTGGGGGAAGGTTGGGTAGGGGGTATAAATATCAAAACTTGAAAATTTCAAAGATAATTGCCAACAGTCAATTAGTTTTTAAGCGTGCGAATTTAATCTTTAAAGTCATAGGTTGTCAACTCCTGGTTAAATTTGCTAATCTAAATACACAGCTTGATTATTGAAATTATTTATTTTTCCAACTCCTGCAATTTTTTGCCCACCCCAACCACCATGCTATTTTTTACCTCCCCTTAAGCTCTTTTTACCCCCTGCCCCCTAAACTACCCTTTATAAACATCTTTTTGCAAGTTATAATCAGAATCCGTTTATCCTTTTTGTCTACCCCCCCCCCTTTAGGGGGGCTGGGGGGTAGAACTTTAAATGCAAATGTAGTGTTCCAACTTAAAAAAGATGTGTATAGAGATTAGATTAAATTTGAAATAAAGATTGTATTATCCGATTCTTTCGACCGGGAAGTTGAATTGCTTCTTTGTTAGTTTGTAAAGAGCAGTGATGTAAATAGTTAATGTGTCAGCATCTTTCGAACATAATAAAAAATGAGTTTGCTCCCATTTGCAGATGAAGCTATAATTATTATATTTGACGCCTTTAAGAAGAAAATCCATTCATAAAAATCTTTACGGATGAACATAGTGGTCTGTATCAGCAACGTTCCCGATACCACGACAAGGATAAAATTCTCTGAGGGGAATGCCTCTATTGACACATCGGGTATTCAGTGGGTAATCAATCCATGGGATGAGTTATCCCTCACAAGGGCTCTTGAGCTTAGGGATGATCCCGCCAGCGGGGTGAAAAAGGTAACTGTGGCCCATGCCGGTCCGGCAACATCCGAACCCACTATCCGCAAAGCTCTTGCAATAGGAGCCGATGATGCCATAAGGGTTAACTGCAATCCGTCGGATGCCTATTATACAGCGGGCCAGCTTGCAGCGGCAATCGGTAAGGAGGGATTCGATGTGGTTATTTGCGGAATTGAATCGAGCGACTTCAATGGCTCGGCAGTCGGCGGAATGATTTCGGAATTCCTCGGCATTCCTTCGGTGTCGTCTGTTTCCGGATTTAGCATAAACAATGGTGTGCCTGTACTTACACGTGAAATCGACGGTGGACGGGAAAGCGTAAAGGTGCCTGTGCCGTTTGTGGCAATTGTCCAGAAGGGTATCGCCAAAGAACCCAGGATTGCATCGATGCGTGGCATAATGACAGCAAGAACCAAGCCCATAAAGGTGCTTGAGCCTGTTGATTGTGATTCTCTTACTGAGATCTCCGGGTTTGAGAAACCTGCACCGAGAGCCGCCTGCAAATTCATTGATGCCGACGATTCCGCCAGGCTAATCGAATTGCTTCAGAACGAAGCAAAGGTCATCTGAGTCAAATAACGTAAATTCAAAAATATGTCAGTTCTGGTATATACTGAAAATTGGGATGGCAAATTCAAGAAGCTATCCTATGAGCTGGTTTCCTATGCTTCATCCGTTGCCCGCATGATGAATATGAAAGTCGTAGCCTTCACAATTGGTAAGGCGGGCGATGAAGATCTGAAGGAGCTTGGCAGGTACGGCGCCGACAGGATATTGAGTCTTGTCAGCAGTAACCTGGAGGTTATGGATAACCGCGTTCACGCAAAGGCTATTGCCGACCTTGCCGTGAAAGAGGGTTCCAAAATCCTGATTTTCTCAAACAATATGACGGGCAAGGCTCTTGCCCCAAGGGTTTCGGTAAGACTGAAGGCCGGGATCGGTTCGGGTGTAAGCAAACTGCCCCTGAGCACAGAGCCTTTCACAGTTTATAAAAGAGCATATTCAGGAAACGCTTTTGCCGATGTCGTTATCAGGTCGGAAATCAAAATACTCACCCTGGCACAGAATTCCTACGAGATTACTGAGCATCAGACCGGTGCGATCCCCGAAACAGCTGAAGCTGATGTCGATCCTTCGCTTGTTGCTACAACAGTTACGGATACACAGAAGCAGGCAGGAAAAATGCTGCTCAGTGATGCCGCTATAGTGGTGTCGGGCGGCAGGGGAATGAAGTCGCCCGACAACTGGAGTCCCCTCGTTGAACTGGCATCTCTGCTGAACGGGGCAACAGCCTGTTCAAGGCCGGTATCCGACGAAGGATGGAGACCTCATGAAGAGCATACAGGACAAACCGGAAAAATAATAGCTCCTGACCTTTACCTGGCTGTCGGCATTTCAGGAGCAACACAGCACCTGGCCGGTGTGAGCTCTTCAAAATACATAGTTGCAATAAACAGCGACAAGGATGCACCGATATTCGAATCGGCCCAGTACGGAATAGTTGGCGATGCCCTCAAGGTCCTCCCGAAACTGGTGGATGCAGTTAAGAATTTAAAGAAATAGATTTTCCACGAAGGCGCTAAGGCGCTAAGAATTTGTGCCTTTGCGCCTTAGTGGCATAAAAACAACAGGTCACTATTTTCTTTCTGATATGCTAAAACATTTGATTTTCACAGCTGTCCTTGTCATAACGATTGCTGTTTTCGGTTATACGGTAAACCGGCTGATTAAATTCTTCAGTTTTACAAAGCCTGCATTTAAGGTTAGGGATTTCGGCTTACGTTTTGGATTGGTAATGCGGGTGGCATTCGGTCAGACAAAGATCTTCCGCAGACCGGTTATCGGCTTCCTTCATGCATTGGTTTTCTGGGGATTCTGTGTAATCATTTTCGGTAGCATCGAAATGGTGATTGACGGCCTTTCAGGAGCTGAAAAATCACTACGGTTCCTCGGACCCGTTTATGATGTGCTTATGGCGTCAGGAGATGTTTTCGCCCTTCTCGTGGGCATCGCCATAATCATTTTCACAATACGGAGAAGCCTTCTGCACATCAGCCGGTTCAGCGGTGAGGAAATGAAGCCAAAATCACATGTCGATGCAATCGTTTCGCTTTCGCTCATTTTGCTTCTTATGGTATCGCTCATCCTGATGAATACAGGATATTTCGGACTTCAGCGCCTGTCGGGAGGAGAAATATCCGGCATATACCCGGTGAGCAGAATCGTTACCGGTCTGTTCTCCGGATTTTCTGCAGCTCAGTTCAATACCCTTTATGAGGTCAGCTGGTGGGTGCATATTCTCACTATCTTCTTCTTTGCAAATTACCTTCCTTATTCAAAACACTTCCATGTATTCATGTCGGTGCCCAATGTTTTCCTTTCGAGACTCGATAGTCCCGGAAAACTCGATAACATGGACAGCATAACAAGAGAGGTAAGGATGATGCTAAACCCTGACACTGCTTTTGCACAGGCACCTGCTGATGCCGTGCCTGAAAGGTTCGGGGTGAAGGATGTCACGGATGTAACCTGGAAAAACTACTTCGATTCCCTCTCATGTACTGAATGCGGACGATGCACCTCGGTGTGTCCTGCCAACCTGACAGGTAAAAAGCTGTCGCCCAGGAAGGTGATGATGAACCTCAGGGCCAGGATGAAGGAGATAGGACCTCTGATGGTTAAGAACGGGAAAGATTACACCGACAACAGGTCGCTCCTGCGGGATTACATATCAGAGGAAGAACTCTGGGCATGCACAACCTGTAATGCATGTGTTCAGGAGTGCCCGGTGAATATAAACCAGCCATCCCTGATAGTCGATATGCGCCGTTACCTGGTCCTCGAGGAGGGTGCAGCTCCGGGTGAGCTTAAAAGCGTGTTTAACAATATAGAAAATAACGGCGCTCCCTGGCAATATCCGCCTGAGGACAGGCTGAACTGGACAAAGAATCTGGAATTTGAAATTCCGGTGTTTTCAGAACTCCCGGCAGGGGAAAAGCCCGAATACCTCTTCTGGGTCGGATGCGCCGGAGCTTACGACGACAGATATAAAAAAGTGGTCAGGGCATTTGCAGGAATACTTAACAGGCTGAATGTCAGTTGGGCAGTACTCGGAAAAGAGGAGACATGCACAGGCGACCCCGCACGCAGGGCCGGCAATGAGATGCTTTTCCAGATGCAGGCTGTGCAGGTGATAGAGATTCTTAAAAACTATGATATCAAAAAGATAATCACCACCTGTCCCCATTGTTTCAACACTTTCAAAAATGAATATCCCGACCTGGGAGGCAATTTTGAGGTGATCAGCTACCTTCAGTTTATCGAAAGATCCATTGCAGAAGACATGCTTAAGGTGAACAGGGATAAAATGAAAGGTGCAACAATCACTTTCCACGATCCCTGTTACCTGGGAAGGGCAAACAACATCTATTCCGAGCCAAGGGACATAGTAAAGGCACTCTCTCCGGGCTTTACTGAAATGAAGCGTAACAGGAGCTTTGCACTTTGCTGCGGCGCCGGAGGCGGTCAGATGTTCAAGGAGGCCGAAAAGGGAAGCAGGGAAATATTCATCGAACGAACAGGGGAGGCCCTGGAAACAGGTGCAGATATAATTGCAACAGCATGCCCGTTCTGCATGACAATGATGACTGACGGACTGAAATACGCTAACAGGGAACAGGATGTCAGGAACCTCGATATTGCCGAACTTGTTGCGGAAGCAATGGAAATGAAGTAAGTTGCGGGCTCTCCCGGCATGACAGATAAGGATATTTAAGAATTTATTAAAGTATTGTATATGGAAAGCAGAAAACTCTTGAAAAGCGGTGAATTCCTTGTAAGTTCAACCGAGGCGGCCGACGTCTTCATTCCTGAGGAATTCAGTGAGGAACAGAAGATGATAGCCCAGACCTGCAGTGATTTTCTCGGGACCGAGGTGATGCCTAAAATGAACGATCTTGAAAAGTGCGACAGGGAACTGATGAAGACAATCCTCAGAAAGTCGGGTGAGCTGGGTATGCTGGGCATCTCCATCCCTGAGGAATACGGCGGATTCGGACAGGATTTCATTACCCAGATGCTTGTGGCTGAGACCACCGGAGCCGGTGCATCCTTTTCAGTTGCTTTCATGGCCCATTGCGGAATAGGAACCCTGCCCATCATGTACTATGGGAACGATGACCAGAGGCAGCGGTATGTAACCTTACTGGCTACCGGGGAAATGATAGGAGCTTACTGCCTTACCGAACCTGGAGCAGGAAGTGACGCAAATGCCGGTAAGACAAGTGCAAAGCTTTCGGACGACGGGAAAAACTATATTATCAACGGCCAGAAGATGTGGATTACAAATGCCGGCTTTGCCGACACACTGGTTGTGTTTGCCAAGATCGACAACGACAGGGTACTCAGCGCCTTTATTATAGAGACCGGTTACCCGGGAGTGGTTATCGGCCCTGATGAACATAAAATGGGTATCAGGGGCTCTTCGACCGCTCAGATATATTTCAACGACGTAAAAGTACCTGTAGAAAATCTGCTGGGGAAAAGGGGAGAAGGATTCAGAATTGCCCTGAGCATCCTGCATATGGGCAGGATCAAGCTTGGTGCCAATGTCCTGGGCGCAGCAAAAAGTGCGATAAACGATTCTGTCAGGTATGCAAATGAGCGCAGGCAGTTTGGCGTCCAGATTTCTTCCTTCGGGGCTATAAAGCATAAACTTGCGGAACAGGTTATCAGGCTTTATGCATCCGAATCAGCCGTTTACCGTGTCAGCAAGGATATAAATGAGCTAATAAACAGATATAAGTCGGAATGCGGCGACAAGGGAAGGGCTGCTATTGATGCAATAAGCCATTATGCTGTTGAGGCAGCAATCCTGAAGGTGGCCGGTTCCGAAATGCTCGACATGGTTGTTGATGAGGCTGTTCAGATCCACGGGGGCATGGGATATTCTGCCGAGGTGGATGTTGAAAGGGCTTACAGGGATTCCCGTATCAACAGGATATTCGAAGGGACAAATGAGATAAACAGGCTGCTTGTTGGCGACACTGCAATGAAAAGGGCAATGAAAGGCGACTTTGACCTTTTCGGGGAAGCCGAAAAACTGTTTGCCGGCATTGACAATCTGAATGACGGCAGGACAGCCGGCGAATCTTATCACCAGGAGATTAAAAGATATCTTGGCAATTTCAAAAAGCTGACCCTGATATGCATTCACGGCTCCGTGAAACATTTTGCCAAAGGGCTCATCAGCGAACAGGAGGTGATGAACAACATCGCCAATATGATGATGGAAATATATCTCTCGGAGTCGATGGCACTCAGGATAGAAAAACTTGAAACCATAAGGGGAGAGGTATCAGTTTACAGGGATATTCTCGATGTAAATATACGGGAGACATCAAACCTTGTGAGGAAGGAAGCCACGGATGCCATTTGCTCATTCGCCTCCGGAGAATCGCTGCCTTCAATTGTCAGGGCTGCCGAAGAACTAACCAGAGTAAGCTTTGTCAGTTCAAAGGATGCCAGAAGGAGGATAGCCGATAAGCTTATAGAAGATAATTCCTATAAATTCTGAAACATTTCATATTTTCGTGAACTGGCAAATAAAGACAGAAAGTCTTTATCCGGTTCAGTAAAATTATTTTCGCGTGAAAATCCTGAGATTCCTGATTTCCCCGCTATTCATGGGGATGCTTTTTGTCATTTTCGCTGCTTCGATGGCGGCGGCCACGTTTATCGAAAACGACTACGGCTCCTCCGCTGCCTACAATTTTGTTTATGACACCAGGTGGTTCGAACTCATTCTGCTCCTTCTGGCAGTTAATCTGATTGGTCAGGTAGTAACCTTAAGGCTTTACAGGAAACAGAAGCTCACAATCTTCCTTTTCCATCTTTCTTTTATCCTGATCCTGGCGGGATCAGCCATTACCCGATATGCAGGATGGGAAGGATCAATCCATATCCGCGAGGGAGAGGAACAGGATAAGTGTCATTCCACCAGCCGGTTCATAGGCCACAAGCTTATGGATGCTTCAGGCGCGATCGTGGATCAGAGCTCAGAAAAATACTATATGAGCATGAAATCGGCCGGAAACTTCAGTAAGAAGATCCGTGGTGCAGGAGCCGGTTACGAAATTTTGCTTTCAAGAATAGTTGTAAACGCTGCTGAAGTAGTCGATAAGGACGGAACCGGAAACGGAGCTATAATATCATTTGTTGCAGCCGACAGCCTGACACGGCAGACGTTTATCCTGAGAGAAGGCGAATCGGTGAAGCTCAGGGATATTTCAGTAGGGTTTCAGTCTGACGAACAGAACGATGTGTCAATTACATACGATTCATCATCCTTTTACCTTAGCGCCGCCCTCCCGTTCGCCCGCGACGGCATGATGGACGGTGAATCACTTTCCTTCAGCAAGGGTGATACAGCTGATTTCCTGCCGATGAATATCTTCAGGATAAATGATATCAGCATAGTTCCCCAGCAGATGGAAATACGCGGAGATACCAGGATTATATCGGCTGATTTGGAGATGAGGGAAACAGGAATGAATGCTTTCATCTTCAGCGTTTTGTCCGACGGCAGGCCTGCAGAGGAAATAATCCTTTGGGAGAATGAGAATCAGTCGTTTACATCAGGATCGGCTGTAATTGACGGCAGAACCCTTGAAATCAGCTTCGGCTCCGAAGAAATCACGCTTCCCTTCTCTCTCCGCCTGAATGACTTCATCCTCGACAGATATCCGGGATCAAACAGCCCTTCGGGATACAAGAGCGAGATTGTTCTGGTTGACAGGAATTCCGGAATTGAGAAACCGTTCACCGTTTTTATGAACAACATCCTGAAGCACAAGGGTTACAGGTTTTATCAGTCATCATATGACCAGGACGAGATGGGAACCATTCTTTCGGTCAATCACGATCCGGCAGGAATGATGGTTACATATGCAGGTTATGGTCTGCTGATCCTGTTCATGATCCTGTCGCTGCTGAACAGGAAATCGCTGTTCAATACAGTGCATTCAGGATTCTGGGATTCGGCAATAAGAAAGAAATCTGCAGCTGCCTTGCTGGCGTTTATTGTTACCGGCTCGCTTAATGCCTGGTCGCAGAGACTGGTTCCTGACAGGGAGATGGCGGATGAATTTGCGAAAGTGCTCGTTCAGGATCAGAAAGGACGAACGGAACCTCTTTTCACCCTGAGCAACGACATCCTGAGAAAAGTGACAAGAGAAAATAAATTCCAGGACCTGAACTCCATGCAGGTTTTCCTCGGCGTTTATCTCGACTTCGATCATTGGAAGGATGTGCAAATGATTAAAGTGTCAAACAGGGATATTCAGAAAATTATCGGGATCACCGGTGCCTATGCTTCTTTTTCAGAGCTTGTCGACCTTCAGACGGGAAAATACAAGCTCGCGGAACAGGTTGGAGAAGCCTATTCCAAATCACCCGGATCAAGAACCAAAGCCGATAAGGAGTTGATGAAGGTGGATGAGAGATTGAATATTCTTTACACAATCTATACAGGCGGATTCACCAGAATATTTCCCCTTCACGACGGAAGTCTGAACTGGGGGTCGCCCGAAGAAGCACTGAAGACTGCACTTAACAGGGACGACTCGGTTTTTATCGCGAATGTGATACCTGTATTATCGGATGCCCTGAGGAGCGGAAACACCTCCACTGCAAAACAGATAGCCGGATCGGTAAGGGAATACCAGTCGAGGTTCACTGCGTACGAGCTGCCATCACAGTCCAGGATCAATGCGGAATCCCTGTATTACAGAATGATGATCTTTGAACGGCTCTTCCCTTTCTATCTTGCCATAGGTATTCTGCTGCTTGCCGGTCTTATTGTAATGGTAGTAAATGGAAGAAAATCCCCGCTGCTGTTCACACGGATTCTCAGCTGGATTCTCTTTGCCGGATTCCTTTTCCATACTTTCGGTCTTGGCCTGAGATGGTATATTTCAGGTCATTCTCCCATGAGCAACGGCTACGAATCGATGATATTCATTTCATGGGTAACCCTGCTTGCCGGATTTATTTTCAGCCGGAGGTCGCTATTCGCACTTCCTGCAACGGCGGTCCTGTCCGGACTGACTCTCCTGGTCGCGCACCTCAGCTTCATGGACCCGGAGATCACCAATCTCGTACCGGTGCTGCAGTCGTACTGGCTTACCCTTCATGTGTCGGTTATTACCGCCAGCTACGGTTTCCTGGGACTGGGGGCCATACTTGCAATCATAACTATGATCCTGCTGTCGCTTTCAGGGAAATCTAATCTGGAAAGGATTTCAGCAACGATTGACGACCTTACTGTCATCAACTACAAATCACTTACAATAGGGTTGTATCTGCTTACGACCGGCACTTTCCTTGGCGCAGTGTGGGCAAACGAATCGTGGGGCAGGTACTGGGGCTGGGATCCGAAGGAGACATGGTCGCTGATTACAATCATCGTCTACAGTTTCGTCATTCATTCCAGGATGATTCCCGGTCTGAAGGATATCTATACCTTCAACCTGCTGTCGTTGTTTGCATTCTCGTCGGTGCTGATGACATATTTCGGTGTTAACTATTACCTTACTGGACTTCATTCCTATGCCGGAGGCGATCCGGTACCGGTACCTGTCTTTGTATATGTGGCGGTCGCCGGTCTTGTTTCACTGGCTGTTCTGGCTTGGGCCAGGTACAGGAAATGGGAGAAGATGGTATAGCCTTTCATTCGCTTCCTCGGCGATGACCGTTCACGTTGATCACGGATTGCCGCCTCCGCTACGCTTCGTCGGCGATGACCGTTCACGTTGATCACGGATTGCCGCCTCCGCTACGCTTCGTCGGCGAT
>JAVEXG010000238.1:0-3426 GCA_034004115.1 Bacteroidales bacterium
ATCAGGTTTTTTAAATCAATTGTTATAAGATCATTTTCATTGTCACGAGATGATGAACAGTTAAGAATAACAAGAAGACAGATGAAAAGACCAGAACAAGATATTATCACCAGCAATTTTCTTACAGAATTTAATTTCATTGTCTGTTCATACTAAGTAAAATTGATTAATGATGGGAATAAGAGTTACAAATTAATAAGTACATGCCAAAAACTTACATCATTGGTTAAATTTATCCATATCGTTGCTAAACTGCCTGTAACATATATGAATCCGCTATCGGCTACACACATATTATCAGAATAGTATTTTTATGACATTAAAAATAGTTAATTCCCGAATTCATCCCAAAAAAGATTTTGACTTCTTTTTAGAAATGGTTTTGATATTGCTTGTAGTACAAGGCTCCCACCTTCCCTAAGGTTTCGGCGGGCGAAGCAGGGTGTATGGCTTTCGGATTCAGGACATGCAAATCGATGACGTCATCCCGGATCGGGTTCCTACCGATCCGGGATCTTAGTCCCTGACCAACGACTATTCAAAAAAACGATCCTGCCTGATGATGAAGGCCTCTTAGCGGCATTTGTTTAGGGGGGCAAGATTCCTTCGCCCCGGGTCTCGGAATGACTGTACCCTTGTGGCTACTCTGTATCCAGATCAGACGGGACCCGGAATTATGGTTCATGAAGGTTGAGGATTGCCCAAAAACATCCTGCACCTACGGAGCTCAAAAAACCATGGTACGGTCTGTTTCTACAAACATGCCGCTCCTATGGAGCTTCGCGCCGTCATGCCGTTAACTCCGTTATGCCGTTACGCCTTTACGCCCATCTGAATCATTTCTTAAGCCTGACCAGTATCAAATCAGGATTGTATCTTTTCTGGCAGTCCTGAATGCTGCCCCGCCCAAGCTTCCATTAGATAATTAAGACCGTTTTAAATACATGCAGATTCATGGTACTTTATTCTGGTTACCTTAGATGTATTTTGATAATTATCGGATTTTCAAATTCAGAAATATTACTAAAATCTACTGCCATCTTTCTTAGATAATCTGATCCTTTTTTTGTTTCTATTGATGCTGATTTATATGCTGCAGAAAAATCTTTGGCTTCAATCACAGAATAAAGACATTCATCATGGAAAAATAGATACTCTTTCCCGCTCATTATAGGTATGGGTATCATATTATCCAGGTCATTTTTTGCAAAAACCTGATTATTGAGCGGATCAAATGTTCCTGCCTTATAGCTTTTAACAATCCCGGTATCTTTATTATAAACAGAAAAAACCACTGATTCTCCGAAAGCACTTAATACGAAAAATATAAATGACTTCGTTTCGACAAAGGATTGTACAACGTAACCGGACGGAGCTCCGTTTGTGAAATCCCAAAACATTCCATTATCTCTCCAATCCTCCCATCTCAATTTCTTATTTCCTAAATCCACAATGTATCTGGGTTCAGAAATTAAGTTTTTGTTCACAGAAAATATGGTATCGCAATATCTCTCTTTGAATAAAATATTTGATTTGCTTATTTGATAATGGTAATCATATAGGGTAATTTGTTCTTTGTTTATTTGTGAATCTTTATATCCGCGATAGTTTTTATATAAAACAATGATGGAATCACTTTTCAGATCGAAACATGAATACAAATATTTAACATTTGGACTCTGAGCCGTAGCAACAAACAGGTTGTCATTAAAATATCCGATCGACCATGTTCTGTTTTCAGGATTATTAATTGGTTTCTTTACAGTATTTATGTAGGATCCGTCAAAACCAAATATTTTTACCTCCCTATTCAAACCATCATAAACATAAACACATTTTTTTATCTCATCAATTGCAAAACAGCTTGCTTGAGCCTCTTCCGGTCCCTTGCCGGTCCTGAACAAACTGGTAATAAACTTCCCATTATTGTCAAAAACAAATATCTCTGAGTTATACTTTATAAAAAGGAAATCTTTGGCAATGGCAAAATCATAAAAAATGTCCATTAAAGAGCTGTCATTGGTTTCCAAAGGAATATACTCCACTTTTGTAGCAATTTCTGAAATGCAAAAAGAATCTACTGATGCGTCTGATGGATTTATGGAAATTAGTTTAGGGAAGATAGCATCAAGATTTTTTGATTGGCTGTTATTGCATGAAAAAGAAGTTATTAATATAACTATTGTAACATAAATAAATATAGTTCTTTTCATAACATTCATTAAATTCTTAGTAAGTAACATTCATTTTGATATTTTGATTCAAAAACTGCTTTAATGCAGAGCATTACAGCAGTTCTTTGATGAAAAATAAAATACTACTGGTCACCGCCGCCTGGGTCCATTTATTTGAATTCAATATTGCTAGTAAACCAAGACTAAAACAGGATTTGAAGTTTCATTCAACTGTTTACTTATATTTATTAGTGTCATTGGTACTTTTTTGTATTTATTTGTTTTTGTTTCAGATTGCATCATTTTTATTCTTTTTTTCAGGTCAAAGGCATCAACGAAATCAATTAACATGGTATCATTTAATATTTGTTTAGGCCAGAATGGGATTCCTCCATCAATATCATTTAAGAAAAAATTATCCTTTAAAAGGGTAATTACAGAGTTGGTTTTTTTATATAAAGCGCATATGGCAGAATCACTTATTCCACGGTTTAGTTTTAAGAACAAAAAATCATTATTCTCATGAATTGAATTAATCCAGAATTTTTTAAACAGCTCTTTTGAGATTTTTTCTTTCTGTGATTGTATAATCAAAGGATCTGGCTCCATCTTCAAATTGCCAAACTTAAATACAGCATAAGGTCTTTTTTCATTTTCACGAAAGTAATGAAGTGTGTCACAGGCGAATTCCATAAAATGAACTTCATTATTAAATGAGTATAATGGGGTATCTCCTATAATAATCCCTGGTTGATTGACTCTCTTTATACTGTTTCTTATGCTTTGATGGATAAGTCCTTTACGATCGGTAAGTATCCAGCTGTACTTTACTAAAGATGATTTGTCAGGCACATTCCATAAATGATAGAAAAGGTAATCCCTGCTTTTTTTTATAACCTGAGATGGACGAAAAGACAATTTTGATGAAGATTTGAAACTTCCATCAAAACCATAAGTTAGTAATTTGCCATCAATAATATACACTTCCCCTTTTTGCTCGTCAATACAAAAATCACCAACACTAATATACTCCCCCGGGCCCCTCCCCTGAGTGCCAATTTGTCTGATAAACTTGCCATCCTTTGTGAATTGCAGCAACCTTCTGACTTCATTTACAAAAATATATCTTTCACTAAACTCTACCTTTTCAATTGTCTGAACATAACATTCCGGATTAGTTTCTAATGGAATATATTTAATTTCATTCCCGATGCTGCTCAAATTAATGGCCTTGAAATTGCTAATATTCTTT
>JAVEXG010000076.1:0-16060 GCA_034004115.1 Bacteroidales bacterium
GGCAACGCCCCGTTTATCAGGATATGACATAAAAAAACGGGGACCAGCCCCATTCACAATAACCATTAAAGTCAATTATTCTTTTTTGATCTGCTAAAGGTAATCAGAACCTGTCAACCCAGTTGAACCTCTTGTCGACATCACCAAATTTGATCGCCACGGTGAGTTCGTGAGTCCCGTAAGTGGCACTCTGTATCTTATTCAGAGTCCAATCGAAAGAGTACCCGAAATACATGCTTGTCAGCTTGACACGGCTGGTGAAATGCCTCATCCCGATATGTCCGATCAGGGCGCTTCCTGTCCTGTAGGCCAGTCCGGCCCAGAAATCATTATTGTAATTATAGGTGAGTCCAAGATCAACCTGCGGCCGTACCTGCTCCGATACCTTCAAAAGCATTGAAGGCTGAAGCTCACTCCTCACACCGACTTCAAAATTATACGTCCCCTGAAAATAGTAATGCCTGTCCATCCAGTAATTCCTGTAGGCAGCCTCTCCTATTTTCACATTCGCTCCAAAAAGCTGCTGGGCTGAAAACCCAAAGGAGAACTTTGGATCCAGGATATAAAGACCAAAATCGGCATCTGGCACAAAAATTCCCCTTCTAAGCTCATTGTTCAGCCACGGTTCATTGGGATCGTCAAAATTTATATAATTAACATCAACCTTGAAATGGTAACCGGTAACTGCCAGCCCAAGAGACAACTGCGTGTAGTCCGCTATCCAGGTATGATAAGCATACGCCATCTGGAATCCGGTCCTCTGTATACGCCCGTTCCTGTCGCTGAAGACATAACCTCCGGCACCTACCTTACCCGGTGTTTTTGCCTTGTAGACAGTCTTGTTGAAAATATTCTGCTTCAGCTGATACGATCTTTTCAGTATCCTTGTCTGATAACTTACCGAGTAGGTCCTTGGGGCACCGTTATAACCAATCCACTGCTCGCGGGCTGTTATATTGACACTGGTAAAACCATCCGCACCTGCAATGGCCGGATTTATAAGGAATTTATTGTAAAGGTACTGACTGTACAAAGGCAACTGCTGTGCCGTCGAAAACTGGTGCAGACAAAGGAGTATCGCTATGTAAGTAATCTTTCTCATGACTCCATTACTGTTGGTCCCTGCAGGCCGTTACTTTGTTGTCAGCGCGTATTCGGTACAAGAATCAATGACATCAGTTTCGTATTCTCCGACGAGGAGACTATCTGTCCCGGTCCTCCGGATACTATCTTCTCGCTTATTACCTGCAGATTGTATTCCCCGGATTCAGAAAAATAAAGAGAACCCATGTATGAATCGGTCCTGAAATACGGATAAGACACATCTTTACTGTCTTTTACGATCCTGTCGCATTCAGGAATTTTTTCAAGACGATGGTCGAGAAGACTGATCTTTACAGTATTGGCATAATTCAGGCTCAATGTGTCGGTTGTGGCGCTCGATAGCCATACCTTGTAACTTCCGGGATTTGGAACAACGAAAACCCATTCAGCAGTATTTCCCGAGGGATCATCCTGATCGCTGTAACAGGAGGCTTCCTCAATCTTCAGATGGAATGATCCGTCATTCTCCTGGGAAACGATGTTCTGCTCATCAGATAAATGATTGCTATTACTGTTTGTGCAGGTGCTGAAAATGCAACTGACTACCAAGCCTAATGAAAGGACGAGTAAAGTTTTTTTCATAAGCTGACTAACATAAATTTGTTGAAATATACTTATTTAAACAACGTATTCACAGTGACTTTTGACTAACATTATTTAGGCTTTGACCAATGAATTTTGCCATCCGTGACTCCCTTATTTACCCTTCATTCAGAAGGATGCATGAACCAGCACATTATTGTCATACTTGTATTTGCTTACAATATAAATTGTCGAGGAATCGTTCTCGATCTGGTATTCCCATTCTCCGTTTGCATTCGGAACGGAGTACATCCTCTTGAGGTAAATCCTTTCACCGGGAGTGAATTTACATTCCTTCCCATAAGCCGAGAGTTTGCCGAAAGTACTGAACTGGGTGGTCCTGATCCATATCAGGTGAGCATTTGCACAGTAATCCGGTCCCGTGTGCGAATAATCAATGAAATTTCCAATATACCTCCTTGTAAGCGACACTCCGTCATCCAGGAGGTGAGGATGCGTCTTAAGCTGCGTCGAACATGAGACGATCAGACAAAAAACCGGGAGAAACAGAAATTTTTTCATTTGCGGTCGTCATTTAATAGTTTGGAATTATTCACCTGACTTTAACAGTCACTGGTTCGCAGACAGTAAATAATTCAATGTAATATTACCGCTTTAAATCTTGTTTGTCAATACATTACAAGACCACAAGATGACATTCGAAGGCCTCTTTCGTCATCGCTCGTCAACAGGATAAGGCTGATCATCCCTGAAAACAAACCGGTGGCTATAAATCAGGGGCCGCCCGTCAAAAAGGGATTCGGATTTATGAGTGATTAGAAATGGAAAAGCGAGCAGGCCTGTTTATTACTCTGATTATCTGGGTTTTATTCTTTACAGGCCCTCACTTTCAGCAATAATCTGGTTTTGACAAGTTGCTGATGTTATTTGATGAAAATTATGCCATCTGGCCGATAATCAATGCATTTCTGCTATCTGCCGGTAAGACTTCTGACAAGATTCAGATCAATTTTTGTGTCCGGGGTGAATGAATCACTGTTCATATATGCCAGCATGGAACGGAGCAGCTGCTTCGACACCAGCCTGTCTTCCTTCAGATCCTTCATATCTATACTACACACTATCAGCTTTCCGTTTACTGCCCTGGCCTCAAACACAAGGGCAAGCTTTCTGTTCTCAAACCAGGTGTCGATAGGCTGAACCAGTGGTTTCAGTTCGGAAGGAAACCCGTCGATTATCATTGCCTGTGAATGTGATACCGGATCCCACCATTGCCAGTTGCTGTGATTTTCAGTGGGGAATTGCGCAAACACCGGATGGCCCGGATTGCAAAGTATCCCAAGTGTATGGGGAGCCTGATTATTGGTCCATGCAGTGTTCCAGAAGATGCTCGAGAAACCGATCTCAACATCAGCACCCTTGTCTTTCGCCACTTTCCCGTAGTTAAGAAGCAAAACCGATCCGCCTTTCCTCAACTCCTCCTCACACCTGCTGTCGAGCCGGTCAGTAATAAGAACTCTTCCCTGGTCGGGCTGCTCTTCCTGCGGATATACCCAGATATCCCACCTGTTCTTACTATCTGAATCATCGACCGATACTTCCAGAGTTAACTTCTGGGGTTTCAGAATGCCGGAGGGATCAAATCCAAAAGTGCCGACAGGTATGCAATTCCCGATCGGTATTGTATCCTTTACGAATGCTTTCTGAAAGACCGTCTCTCCGTCAGAATTGGTCAGCCTGCAAAGCACTCCTGACCCGTAAAGCGGTCCCTTTCCGAAATTTGCAATCTCGATGTCTGCCTTAATCTCCTCATCGGTTGTAAAAATCATCTTGTCCATTCTGGCCAGCGGGACTATCTCACTGCAGAACATCCTGAACTCCTCGGGCGTTATGTAGCCCTTGCTTCCGAAAAAAGGATTCAGTATTCCAACAAGTGCTGAACCCTGACCGGGGAAATCGTGCAGCTGAAGCATCTGGAAACCTGCATAACCCGGAGTTCTCAGAGCTGCTTCAATGTCAGCCTTGTAACATAATGCCTGAAGCTTGCCCGAAGCCATCAGGAAAGCCTCAGCCTGGTCTCCCATCTTGTGTTCATCGAGTGTCTCCCGGAATATCTCCAGGTTTGTCGGCTTCAGAACACCTTTATATAGTTCCATCTCCCTGAAATCGGGATATACACACCATTGCCCGATCTCATGACCAACCGTCGGCACTTTATACTGTGATACAAAATCCCTGAAGTCAAAACGTGTCTGTGGTGGTTGTGAATTGATTATGCTTTTCAATCCCTCACCCCAGTGCTGGATCCTTGGGTCAGAAGGAAGGTTGTAATCGTTTTCAGGAATTATCGGCCAGCCTGCGGCTGATGTGTAAACACGGCGGTTGTCCTTTGCCCTCCAGTATGTTATAAGTTCGCCCAGGAACTTGTTCTGATTTCTTCCAGCCGGTTCATTGCCGTAAGCAAGCATGCAGAATGAAGGGTGGTTGCCATATTCCCTAATTATCCTGTCACCTTCCTCATATATGAATTTGTCAACCGGTCCGCCATCACCCACGGTTGCTCCCTGATTGGCCCATGAACCGCACTCAATATGAAAATAGATGCCAAGTTTATCAGCAGCAGCAAAGGCTGCCTCCGGCGGACAGAATGAATGGAACCTTATATGGTTCAGCCCATACTCCCTGCATGTGCCCAGAACTCTTTCCCACGACTCCTGATCTGCAGGGGGATAGCCTGTGAGAGGAAAGATGCAGCATTCCGTCGTCCCTCGTAAAAAAACCGGTTGTCCGTTCACCTCAAACCTGGTTCCGTTAGTTTTGAAATCCCTTATGCCAAAATCAACCGATCTGCTGTCGATAACCTTCCCTTTTTCAGCAAGATGGAGTGTCATATTGTACATATTCGGACTGAACTCACTCCATAGCTTCTGATTGTGAATCTTATACCTGATCCTGACCTGATGCTCCCCTTGCTTAGTAATAACATTTGTATTTATCTCAGGCAGTTGCTCTTCTTCCGATGTATTGAAAGTCCTCGCTCTTAAAAAGAGCTTCCCCTTGAAATCAATGTTTCCCGGGTTTTTTATGTTTGCAACTACCTCGACTACTTTCTTGTCGCGATCCGGGAAAATGCTGATATCATTTATGTAAATCCCGGAAGTAGCTGCCAGTTTTATCTCACCGGTAATCCCGTTCCAGTTCGACTGGGTGTGATCGCTGATACTGTGCGAATTAACTCCGATTGGAATAATTACACTGTTGTCAATCCTGACCAAAATGCGGTTTCGGCCCGGCACCAGCAGACTTGTTATGTCGTATTCATGAGGCGTGGAAAGACTGTTGCACGATCCTGCCTTCTTTTCATTAACGAAGACAGTTGATTCCCAATGACATCTCTCCAGATACAGTACGATTCTCTTATTGTCCCATCCTTCCGGAATTTCGACATCCTTCTGGTACCAGGCCGCTCCCTTGTAATATTTAACTGGTTTCAGCCAGAACGGGATTTTGATATTATCCGGCTGCCTGTACTTCTCATACCTGGCGTCGGTAAAGTAAGACCTGTCGACGATATCCCCGGTCCATGGGGTATTGATTGTCACTTCATCACCCTTGCCATTTTCGGCCATCGACCCGGGAAGAGTAACAGTCTCCTCAAATTCCCGGGCTTGCCATTGCTGATCAATTCCAATGTTGAGTGAGTCAATCCTGAATTGCCAGGTCCCGGCAAGTGATATTTCCTCGCGGACATCCATTTCCCGGCCTGTACAACCGGCCATAACCAGTAACAAAAACAATATTTTCTTCATAACATAAAAAATTAAGAAGTTCTCTTCGTCTTCGTCTCTTCGTCCCTTCACCCCTTCTCCCTTTCTCCCCTTCTCCCTTTCCCGCCTCACACCTCACGCTTCATGCCTTTCTCTATCTCCTCCAGCGACCTCCCCTTTGTCTCCGGCAGTTTCTTGAATATGAACCAGAAACCCAGAACACATATCAGTCCGTATAGCCAGAATGTCCCCGATGCCTTCAGGGTTTTATTCAGGAGAGGGAAGGTGTAAGTAAGGACGAAACAAGCCGCCCAGAGGGCAAATGTTCCAACCGACATTGCAAATCCTCTTATCCGGTTGGGAAATATCTCGGAAAGAAGCACCCAGGTCACGGGAGCCAGCGTCATTGCATAGCATGCGATTGCTGAAACCACCATAATCAGCAGGGGCAATCCCTGGATCTTCAGATAGTACATCAGACCTATTGTTGCATAAATACATGCCAATCCCCCTGCCCCGAACAGCATCAGCGATTTTCTGCCGAGCCTGTCGACAGTGAACATCCCGACAAAGGTGAATGCCAGGTTCACGCTTCCCGTTATAACGATATTAAAAAGAGTCTCCGAGACGCTGTACCCTGCATCCGCAAACACCTCCTGAGCATAGTTGAAAATCACGTTTATCCCGCACCACTGCTGAAAGACCGCCAGTACGATTCCAAGCACAAGCAGTTTGATTATCCCTTTCTCCCTGAGCGCTTTCCTTACCGGCTGAACGGTCTCACCCTCCAGACTGTTTTCTATTGAAACAAGTTCTGAACCTGCAAACTGAGGGCCGCCGATCTTTTCGAGTATCCGTTGAGCAGTCTGCCTGCCCCTTCCGGTCTTAAGCAGCCACCTGGGACTCTCCGGGACAAACCACATAAGTATGAAGAACAGCACGGCCGGGATGGAACATGCGTAGAACATCCACCTCCAGCCTGTCTGACCGTTCCACGATGCCAGTATGTCGGTAACTGTCGATTCAGCCGGTACCGGCCTGGCGATTCTCCAGTTTATTATCTGAGCCAGAAGAATACCTATCACAATAGTAAGCTGGTTGATCGAGACAAACGCACCTCTTACTTTTCCCGGAGTAACTTCAGCGATGTACATGGGTGAAAGAGTAGACGCCAGACCGATCCCTACTCCGCCTGCCATCCTGAAGATTACAAACAATAAAAATGATGATGCTCCCCCTGTGCCGAGCGAAGCCACTATGAATATCAGGGCAGCCAGAATAAGAAGCCTCTTCCTTCCGAACCTGTCACTCAGCCATCCCGACAGCACGGCGCCGGCCAGACACCCAATCAGTGCACAGCTCATTGCCCATCCCTGCATCACAGGAATGCCGCTTATCCCGAAGTAAGGTTCATAAAACGGTTTTGCTCCTCCGATCACAACCCAGTCGTATCCGAAAAGCAATCCTCCCATTGCTGAAATGAGACAGATGGACAGAAGGTATTTCAGGTTAAATTTTCGTGCTTCCATAATTAAAAAAATCGCAAATTAAGTATGTTATAACAATGTTATAACTACGTTATAACATTGTTATAACGCATCCGATCAAGTGAAATAATGAGCTTTTGCGGTTCTCATCCCTCGTCTCTGTCATCTTTTATCTTATCTCATCAAGGGCTTCAAGCATTGCAACCACATTTCCGAATGGAACATTTGCCTGAATGTTATGAACCGTATTGAAAACAAAACCTCCGTTTTGGTTAAGTATACCGACCTGCCTTTTTACCTGCTCCTTTACCTGCTGAGGAGTCCCGAAGGCAAAAGCACCCTGGGTGTCGACGCCTCCTCCCCAGAAGACGATTCTGTCGCCAAACCTGCGTTTCAGCATCGCAGTATCCATCCCCTCCGCATTAATCTGCACCGGGTTTATTATATCGAATCCCGCCTTTATAAAAAGATCCAGAAGGGATACTATCGATCCGCACGAATGCTTGAATGTCTTCCAGCCGGTGTTCTGATGGATCCAGTCATTCATCTTTTTATAATAAGGCACCCATAACCTGTCGAAAGCCTCGGGTGAACAAAATGTTGAGTTCTGGGTACCGAAATCGGCCCCGCATATATATACAACATCTATCCTGTTGCCCAGCACTCTGTAAAAGTCCTTCAGGTTTTCCACTGCAATGTCAGTCTGCCTGTCAAATATCTCCCTCACAAGATCTTCACGAATCAGGGTAGACATGTACCATTCGGCCACACCCCGTATTCCTTTCGGATTCTTCAGCTGAACCGCCGGAACCAGGGCAATATCCCCCAGGGCTGTTCCGCCAAGATTCGCAACCACTGCCTTTCCTGATCCCTCTGCCTGTTGTATCTGTTTCTCCCAGAATTCAAGATCACGGGCTGTTATCCTGCCGAATTCTTCAAGATTGTCCTCCACCTTCAGGGTTGAATCATCGACAGGCCCCTGCCGCTCGATCGCATCAAAGAAATATCCGGTTTTAGGCATCATTGCGCTCGGGGGCACAGAGGTGTCGCCTTCGGGATGGATAAGCATATCCCCGTTTTCATTGAAGGTGTAATTAAACTCTCCCGGGAGCAGCACTTCCTGACCCCAGAAAGTCCTGTGAAGTTTCCAGTCGCGGTTCGGGATCCCGAACATGTTTTTTTCTCCGCCGAAACCGATCACATCGACTTTCATGGCTTTAACCAGATCTTCGTCGACCTCGCCAATCATCTGGTACGGTTCAATAATCTTAACCGGCCTCTTCTCAAGACCGAAATAGTCTCTCAGTTTTTCGACAACCACGGCATGAATGCCTGTTACGGGGGCTGATCCAAAATCCACAACAACCCTCCCGGGCTGTCTGTGATTTACTGTTAACAGAAAGTTTTCCCTTGATGTGTTTGGCATGGCTTCAGGTTTTGCAGGGTTTAGGGTTTTTAAAGTTAAATTATTCCCGGGAAAATCAGCAGTACTCAAAAGGATTTTGTTATCTGCCGTTTTTTGCCTATCTTATTACGGATCCTTTGCCGCCGGCAGTCTCAGGGAAACATCCTGTAAATCTGAAGACAGCATGCGGCTCTTAATCAGTCCAAACCGGCATAACCATGGAAACAGACATCCGCATTCCCCGGCCCCTGCTCTTTAATCCGCTCAAACACTATCTTCCTTTTATAAGGAATTTTACTGTCAGCAAGGCCATGCCAGTAAATGATCCGCGCCTGAACGAGCTTAAAAGGGAAATCAAGCATATCGGAACATGCGTAATGGATATTTACAAGGGCGGCCTGACACAGGAAGCCATTTTTTCAGAGGTCACCGCCTACCTTGAAACGAATCACCTTGCCGCACGGAACGATTTCATGGCCTGGACGGGAACCGGATACAACGATTTCAGGATAATAACCCTGTCCGACACTTCCCGGTGGACACTCAAATATCACAATAACGAGACGAGGTACGTCCATATCTTTCCTGCGAGGTCTAGTCCTCATTCATTCAGGACAAAGGCGAACACCCTGAAATCGGCTGTCCTTTATCTGATTGCAATCGGCAAGGATTACATCACCGACGACGATCTCAATGCTGCAAGGGCACTGGCGGGATTGTCACCTATCGGCGATATTACAGATGCTGAAGCGGTTACGGAAATGATAGGGATTCTCAGAGACTCTTAAACCTGTTATTAAAAATATATGGAAAAAATTACTGAAAAGGTTGAAATCATCCAGGGCGACATCACCCTCAGGCAGACTGATGCTATTGTGAATGCCGCCAACAATTCCCTGCTGGGCGGAGGAGGTGTTGACGGTGCAATACACAGGGCAGCCGGACCCGAATTATTAAAGGAATGCATCAACCTTAATGGCTGTTATACAGGAGGAGCAAAAATCACAAAAGGATATGATCTTCCTGCGAAATATGTTATTCATACAGTCGGACCCATCTGGTGGGGTGGTGAAAAAAACGAAAGAGAGCTCCTGGCGAACTGTTACAGAAACTCCCTTTCAATTGCTGTGGAGAAAAACCTCAGGACAATTGCTTTTCCATCCATAAGCACGGGCGCTTACCGCTTCCCGATAGAAATAGCATCAGGCATTGCACTGACCGAAATTTTTGATTTTTTAAAATCCGGCAACTCCATAGAGAAGGTTGAGGTAGTCTGTTTTGGCCAGGAGGATTTCGAGGTTTATAAAAGAAGGTTCCGTGAAATTTCAGATACGCTTTAACCATACCTGGAATCATCTATTACCCATATTATCAACTATTTCAAAAAAGCATTAACGCGGCAGTAAAAAACAGGCCTCGCAAGATATTTTATTTTATTTTTACTCTATGCAAATATCTGATATATGAACGAAACCGAAAAACTGAGAAGCCTGGTTCTTGCTCCCTATATCCTTAAGGCTACTGCACTTATCGGAAAACAGAGAGGCGTCGGCGGAAACCAGTTCCGTCACGCGATGGCAACAATGGCTATCCTTCTTGATTATAAACTTTTCGATGACTATATCCTCCTCAAGGCATCAGTCATCCACGATCTCCTCGAAGATGTACCGGAAACAGATGAATTTGAAATAAGGATTATCGACGGACAGGCCGATGATGTCCTGGCGCTTGTAAAAGAAGTTACCCGGCCCGATGACATGCCAAAGGAAGTGTATCTCAGTAATATTCTTGAACATGGTTCCTTCAGGGCAAAAATCCTGAAATGCGCCGACAGGATATCAAATCTAACCGATCTGCATACCGACACCCACTCGATAAAAAAAATAGGAGAATACCTCGATCAGACTGAAAAATGGGTACTCCCCATGGCCGAACAGGTTAACCCTGACATGTTCAGGGAGTTGTCGGATCTGATAAAAAGCCGGAGGAGGATTTTGAGAATCATATCAGATTGCAAACCCGAAAATGGGGAAGGTTCTGCAATCTGAACCGGGCATTATTCCTGAAGAAGCCCTTGTTTGTTTCGTGATCCCGGAGAGATTCGAACTCTCAACCAACAGAACCGGAATCTGTCATTCTATCCATTGAACTACGGGACCGTATACTGTCTGCAAAAGTAAAACCATTGGAGCGGTTTTACAATTAAATGCCAAAGTTTTTCTAATTTCGCGTCCTTGAGAAGACAGAAGACAGTATTTCTTACTCCGGTCTCCGGTCTTCGGTCTTCGGTCTTTATTAATTAAAATCAAATTGACACACAATATATGGATTACAACTTCAAAGCCATAGAGAAGAAATGGCAGGATTACTGGGAACAGAACAAGACATTCAAGACTCCTGACGATCTGACTAATCCGAAAAAATGCTACATCCTCGACATGTTTCCTTACCCTTCAGGAGCAGGTCTTCACGTAGGTCACCCCGAAGGATACACTGCCACCGACATATACTCAAGATTCAAGAGGATGAAAGGCTTCAACGTCCTTCACCCGATGGGATGGGATGCTTTCGGACTTCCCGCTGAACAGTATGCAATTCAGACAGGTACCCATCCTGCCGTTACAACAAATAAAAACTGCGACACATTCCGGCGACAGATTAAGGGACTGGGGCTCAGCTACGACTGGGACAGGGAGATAAACACAACCGATCCGAAGTACTTCAAATGGACCCAGTGGATCTTCATCCAGCTCTTCAACACCTGGTTTGATGAGACTCTCCAGAAGGGAAGACCTGTTAAGGAATTAACAATACCCGGGGAAATAAGAACGCTGGGCGATAAGGAAATCAGGAAATACATCGACTCCAGACGGCTCGCTTACTACGAAAACGCCCAGGTGTGGTACTGCCCCAGCTGCAGGATAGTGTGCGCAAATGAAGAGGTTCTCACCGACGGCACACACGAGAAATGCGGCAACCCGGTTCAAAAGAAATACCTCAAGCAGTGGATGCTAAGAATTCCTCTCTATGCCGAACGATTGCTGAAAGGCATCGATGACCTCAACTGGCCCGAGGGAATTAAGGAGATGCAGAGAAACTGGATCGGACGCTCGACAGGAGCAGAAGTCGACTTCCGCATCGAAGGCCTCGATGCTTACCTCACCGTATTCACAACCCGGCCCGACACCCTTTTCGGAGCTACCTACATGGTAATAGCTCCCGAGCACAATCTCGCCGGACAGATAACAACTGACAAACAGAGCGAACAGGTAGAACAATATATCAAACTGTCGGCCCTTAAATCGGATCTCGACAGAACCGACCTGGCAAAGGAGAAAACCGGCGTTTTCACCGGAAGATATGCAGTCAATCCTGTCAATAACTCAAGGATCCCGATATGGATGGCCGACTATGTACTGACCGGCTATGGCACCGGAGCGATAATGGCCGTACCTGCCCACGATACAAGGGACTTCGAATTTGCAAAGAAATTCAATCTTCCTATTGTCTGCATCCAGGATCCCGATGTGGCCGATGCAGAACAGAAGGCCAGAATACTTGAAGGCAATGAATGCTGGACCGAAGATGGAAGATATATCAACTCCTCCGATCCTGTTACGGGAATTGACATAAACGGACTGAACAAGGAAGCCGGAATCAAAAAGATAACCGAATGGCTCGAGTCACGGAACCTGGGCAAGGCAAAAGTGAACTATAAACTTCGCGACTGGCTGTTCAGCCGCCAGAGATACTGGGGAGAACCATTCCCCGTGATTCACTGGGAAGACGGCGAGATTTCAGTTATTGACGAAAAGGAACTGCCACTCGAACTTCCCGCACTTGAAAAATATATCCCGGGAGAATCGGGCGAATCGCCGCTGGCTAACGCCGGAGACTGGCTGAATGTTGTCGATGAGAATGGCCGCAGGGGAAGAAGGGAAACCAACACAATGCCCCAGTGGGCAGGATCGTGCTGGTACTACCTGAGATTCATCGATCCGCATAACGACGAAGCCATATTCGACAGCGAAAAGGAAAAATACTGGATGCCCGTCGACCTTTACGTAGGCGGCGCTGAACATGCGGTACTCCACCTTCTCTACAGCCGATTCTGGCACAAGGCGCTGAGCGACCTTGGCATTGTGTCGACCGACGAACCCTACAGGAGGCTCTTCAACCAGGGAATGATCCTTGCATTCGCATACGAAAATAAGACCGGAGCTAAAATACCTGCCGATCAGGTCACCGAGAAGGATGGCAAATATTATTATTCCGAAACAGGTGAAGAGGTAAGGCAGATAGTTGCCAAAATGTCGAAATCGCTTAAGAATGTTGTAAACCCTGACGATGTTACTGAAAGATACGGCGCCGATTCACTGAGGCTCTATGAAATGTTCATGGGACCACTCGACGTGATGAAACCATGGGACGACAGGAATGTCAAGGGAGTGTTCAATTTCATCGGCAGGACTTACAGGTTCTTCTCTGAACCCGGGAATATCTTCGACGGACCTGAGGATGCCGAAATCCTCAAGGGTCTTCACCGGACAATCAAAAAAGTTGAGGATGACATCGAGAACCTTAAATTCAACACTGCCATTTCAGAGATGATGATATTCCTTAACCTTGTTTATAAAAAAGGTAAGGTTACAGGCGACACAGCCCGTATCTTCACTCTGATATTATCCCCGTTTGCCCCGCACCTCGGAGAGGAACTGTGGCAGATCATGGGACACAAACAAAGTCTGGCTCATGAACCATGGCCTGCAGTGAACCCGGAATATCTCAAAGTCGATATAATCGAATATCCCGTATCATTCAACGGCAAAATGAGATTCAAAATCGAACTCCCGGCCGATATGGGCAGGGAGGAAATTGAAAAAGCAGTCCTTGAGGATGCTCGATCTGAGAAATGGACCGGCGGGACAAAGCCCCTTAAGATGGTTGTGGTTCCCGGCAAAATTGTGAATGTTGTAGTCAAACCCAGTTAAGTAATTTTAAATAATGCCGTTTCGACCAAAAACACTTATTCCGATACTAATAATTTTATTCCTGCTTTCCTGTCAGGAATCTGTCAACGAAATCATTCCTTTTCAGCAAACACCTGCGCCGGATACAACTGCGGTACGAGGAACAGGAGAGGCAACCTTTATGTACGGAATACCTTCCGACTCATTTGATCTGGTGAACGGTCAGATCAAAAGAAACGAACTGCTCTCTACAATCCTTCTCAGATACGGAATTACGATGGAAGAAGTTGAGAACGTGGTCAGAAACTCAGCCGCCGTGTTCGATGTCAGGAAGATTAGATCGGGCAACAATTATACAATGTTCTGCAGGAAGGACAGCACTGCCCGCGCGGATTACTTCGTATATGAGCATAATCCAACGACCTGCTATGTGTTCAGTTTCACTGATTCACTTAATATAACACCATTCAGCAAAGAGGTAAAAAAAGTAATTAAATATGCAAGCGGGACAATCGAGACATCTCTCTGGGATGCCATGATCCTTAACGGCATGCACCCGTCGCTTGCTACCGGACTTTCGGAAATTTATGCATGGAGCATTGATTTCTTCGGTCTGCAGAAGGGAGACAGTTTCAAGGTGATTTATGAGGAGATGTCGATTGACGACAAGCCGTTGGGCATATCCAGGATTTACGGCGCGTCCTTCACGGGATCAGGTACCACAATACACGCCATCCCTTTCATTCAGGACAGCACTGAAAGTTTCTTCGACAGCGGGGGAAATTCACTTCGCAAGGCATTTCTGAAAGCCCCCCTGCAGTATTCGCGCGTCTCTTCGAGGTTTTCCGGGAGCAGGCTTCATCCCATCCTGAGAATAAGAAGGCCCCATCACGGGGTCGATTATGCTGCACCAATAGGGACCCCGGTCCATGCCGTTGGTGACGGGCGCGTTACCCAGGCCGCCTATCAGAGCGGATCTGGCAGGGTAGTTAAAATAGTCCATAACAGTGTATACTCCACCGCTTACCTCCACCTGAGCAGATTCGGGTCAGGGATTGCCCCCGGAGTCTATGTAAAACAGGGTGATGTTATTGGCTATGTGGGCAGTTCGGGACTTTCCACAGGTCCCCATCTCGATTTCAGGTTTTACAAGAACGGCACCCCGGTCGATCCCCTTAAGGTAGAGGCTCCCCCGGTGGAACCCATATATCCTGAAAATATGGCTGCCTTCGTAAAAACCAGAACTGTGATGCTCAGTCTTCTTGACACCTTTTAAGGCAGCTCCGGCAATTTGCTTACAAGTTCTTCGATAACAACAGGGTAATGCTTGTATTCAAGGGCATGAACCCTGGCAGCCACATCGGCAGGTGTATCACCTTCCTGACTTGTGACGTCTCGTTAAATTAGTGTGGTTTTATTTTATAACACACTGAATATGAGTAGTAAAAATCTTAATATTGGTCTTTACCGCACAAACGCATATTTGGAGGGGTGGCCCGGGCAGTGGTTTTGTACGGGCCGGAATTCGGTCCCGGGCCGGGGTGGTTGAGGAGAACCTCATGGTGATTATATCCAGATTGAAAAAGACAAAATAAGGGACAAGTTTCTTGAGGGTCGCGGCCTTACTGTACTTCGATTTGAAAACAGGTTGGTATTTCAGGATCCTGAATACATAATTAAAGAAATAAGAAATGCATTTAAAGGAGAGGATAAATGTTCTTAATTCTTGTTAAACTACTCTCCATGGCAATAACCACCCTGGCCCGGAAGTAAATCCCAGTCCGGTATAAAAAGCAGCAGCCGGGCCACCCCTCCTTGCGAAGGAGGGGAAAGTTATGGCATTGTATATCTGCATATTAGACACCATATTGAGATTATAATGATTTAAAACATGATGAAATGTTAATGAATCGGCGATATCGGCTTACAGGAATACAATCAGTTCCGCCATTCCTGCCGTCATCACTGACTCGATCAGGTTGGTATAAAATGAGCCTGAATACATACCTGACGCACTAATTGTCACAAGTCAGGACACCTTTAAGGCAGCTCCGGCAATTTGCTTACAAGTTCTTCGATAACAACAGGGTAATGCTTGTATTCAAGGGCATGAACCCTTGCAGCCACATCGGCCGGCGTATCATCTTCAAGAACCGGACAAACCGCCTGAAAGATTATGTCACCTGCATCATATTCGGAATTCACATAATGAATCGTGATTCCTGATTCCTTCTCCCCTGCCCTTATCACAGCTTCATGAACCCGGTCGCCATACATACCTCTGCCGCCGTATCCGGGCAGGAGAGCGGGATGTATGTTCACTATCCGGTTTTCATAGGAAGTCAGGATATCTGACGGGACAAGCCATAGAAAACCAGCCAGCACAATGAAATCAATCCTGTGGTCCCTGAGCAGATTCATTACAGTTCCCCTTTCATAAAAATCTTTCCGGTCGAAAAACACCGATTGTACATTAAGCGATGCAGCACGCTTTATTACATAGGCATCCCTGCGGTTCGACAGAACCAGGCAAACACTGGCCGTAGTTCCGTTCGAAAAATACTTTATAATGTTTTCAGCATTTGTTCCGGACCCTGAGGCAAATATAGCTATGTTCTTCATTCAATGACAGTTAAATTAATATTGTCAAATCCGGCTCCCTTTCTTTCACCTCAGATTATTTTATTGTTTTTCAAGACATTAGAATGGCGGGCAAAGAAAAAACCTGAAATCATTTGAAAATATAGTACAAATATATTTCTTTGCAAGGTTTTCCAATATTAT
>JAVEXG010000077.1:0-15928 GCA_034004115.1 Bacteroidales bacterium
GGCAACGGAGGTCCGGGTTCCGCTCATCTGCGGAGGGAGAAATTCATTCCGAAGGGCGGACCCGACGGAGGCGACGGAGGCCGGGGCGGCCATATCATCCTCAGGGGTAACAGCCAGATGTGGACCCTTCTGCATATGAGATTCAAGCGGCATATTTTTGCCGAGAACGGCGGATCGGGAGGTCATCAGCTCTCAACCGGTGCCGACGGAAAGGATATAATAATCGAGGTGCCTCTGGGTACAATCGCAAAAAGAGAAAGCACCGGCGAGACTCTCTTCGAGATAACGGATCACGGCGATGAAAAGATACTTGCCAAAGGAGGCCGCGGCGGACTTGGCAATGATCACTTCAAATCGGCTACCCACCAGACTCCAAGATTTGCCCAGCCGGGAGAACCCGGGATTGAGGAGGCATTCATTCTCGAACTTAAGATTCTGGCCGACGTCGGCCTCGTGGGTTTTCCCAATGCAGGCAAATCGACACTTCTGTCGGTGGTATCAGCAGCGAAACCCAAAATTGCCGATTATCCTTTTACAACACTCGTTCCCAACCTGGGAATCGTGTCATACAGGGAAGGAAAATCGTTTGTGATGGCCGACATCCCAGGGATAATCGAAGGGGCTCACGAAGGAAAGGGCCTGGGAATCAGATTCCTCAGACATATAGAACGGAACTCGATCCTCTTGTTCATAATTCCGGCCGACAGCCGGAACATTGTGGAGGAATATGATATTCTTGTAAACGAACTCCATATGTACAACCCGGAACTCCTTGATAAAAGACGGCTTCTGGGTATCTCAAAATCTGATCTGGCCGACGAGGAGATAAGGAATGAACTCAGAAAAGACCTGCCTGATCTTCCGAGGATTTTCTTCTCATCACTCACCGGCGAGGGGATCACCACGCTTAAGGATATGATCTGGAAGACCCTGAACAGTTATTAGCAGATATGGAGCAGATTGATCAGCAGCTTTTTCTTTTTCTCAACTCTGCACACTCACCATTCTGGGACAGTGTTATGTACTTTCTCAGCATGAAGCTCGTATGGGCGCCTCTGTACCTTGCTATCCTGATATGGATGGGGCTCAGGTACGGGAAAAAGTTCTGGATACTCCTGTTGTTCGTTGTCCTTGCCGTGTTTCTCGCCGATCGTACATCGGTGATGATCAAATACCTTGTCGACCGGCCCCGGCCATGCCATGAGACCTCAATCCAGGGACTTGTTCATATGGTGAACGGAGTATGCGGCGGAAAGTACGGATTCGTGTCATCTCATGCAGCAAACTCATTCAATGTGGCCTTTCTGAGCCTTTCGTTCATCCGGAAAAAATGGTACACTTTCTTTATTATTCTCTGGGCGTCGGCGGTCAGTTACAGCAGGATCTACCTGGGTGTCCATTACCCGGGTGATGTAGCGGCAGGGGCTATCCTCGGTGCCTTCATCGGCTGGGGCGTTTATAAAATGTTCTCATTTTACGAACAAAGAGCCCTGTCGGGAACTTAACATACAAAAATGCAGTGTATTATCCTGCCTTCGTCCGATCCTTATTTCAACCTGGCGGCTGATGAGTTTCTCCTCAGGAACTCGGACGATGAATATTTTCTCCTCAGCATCAATAAGCGATCGGTAATCACCGGCAAACATCAGATTCCTCACAGGGAGGCCGATACACGGTTCGTCACTGTTCACGGAATTCCTGTAATCCGCAGAATCTCGGGAGGAGGAACCGTCTTCCATGACTCCGGGAACCTTAATTTCAGCTTCATCCTCAACAGCTCCGAAGGGAAACAGATTGATTTCATGAAATACACCCTGCCGGTCATCTCTTTCCTTGCTTCTCTCGGGATAGAAGCCCGTTTTGAGGGAAAGAACGATTTGAAGGTCGGAGGGCTTAAGATATCGGGAAACGCGGAACATATATACAGAAACAGGGTTCTTCATCACGGAACCCTTCTTTTCAGCGCTGACCTTGACTTCCTGAGGAAATGCATAAGGAAGGACACCTCGGTTTATGAGACACGCGCAGTGAGTTCCAATCCCTCTCCTGTAACCAACCTGGACGGCATGCTCGGGACTGTCCGTGATACAACGCATTTCAGGGACCTGATGCTGGAATGGTTCCTTGCTTACCAGCCCGGCTCTTACAAATCAACCCTTTCAGATGATGAAACAAGGCAGATAGGTGAACTTGCTGAAACCCGTTACAAATCGTGGGAATGGACTTATGCTTACGGACCTCCCTATCGTTTGAGGAAGGTGTTTAATTACGAAGGCAAGGAAGTCCTGTGCGACCTGGCGGTGCAGGATGGGATAATAATACAGTGCCTGCTGACCGGTCATGGCGATCTTGAAAATACGGGCATTTTACTCAAGGGGTGCAGACATATGGTAAGCTCCGTAAAGGAAATTCTGGGGAAAGAGAATATCTTTAGGCCCGGATTTGATGTTTTTAATCTCTTTTGACTTAGGCAAACCCGGTATGGATGTTTTGAAATCAGTCTTTATCTGGATGACAGGGGTGCTCCTGATAGTTATATGCTTTCCCCTTACATTTCTGATCTGGCTTATTACCCTCCCCTTTGATAAAAACCGGATTGTAATTCACCGGCTGCTTAACTGGCAAAGCTATTTAGCGGTCAGGCTTATTCCGATATGGAAGCTGAAGATAGAGGGTAGAGAAAAAGCTGCCGGAGGAGGTCCTTTTGTAATAATTTCAAATCACCAGTCGATCCTCGACATTCTTTTTATAAACTGCCTGTGCTACAGGCTGAAATGGGTGTCGAAGATAGAAAACATGAAATTGCCTTTCCTCGGATGGTACCTGCGTATGGCCGATTATATAGTGATAAACAGGGGAGACCAGGAGAGCAAGGAACAGATGATGGAAAAATCAATGAGGTCGCTCAGACAGGGCACTTCAGTGATGATGTTTCCGGAAGGAACCAGATCGGTTAACGGAGAGATTGGATTTTTCAAGAGAGGGGCATTTCAGATGGCTATCGATGCCGGTGTCCCGATTCTGCCTGTCGTACTCGACGGTTCGGGCGGGGTTCTTCCGAAGCATGGTCTCATATTCACCACCGGCCACAGGGTACAGGTCAGGGTATTCGACCCTGTCCCCCCTGGTTCTTTCAACACTACCGATCCCGATGCGCTTTCGGGATATTTCAGTAACTTTATAACCAGCGAACTCAGCGAACTGAGACGAAGCTCCTGAAATGACTTACAACCTCTCATACCGACGAGTGCTCAACAGGATGGGTTATTACAACTACCAGCGTGGGCTCATCTATCATCATCTCGATGAGAAGGGAAGCTGGAACAGCCATCTGGATAACTGCAGGGCATTCATACTGAAGGCTATGGAATTGCGAAAGCCTGCAAAGGTGACCGTTCTCGGAAGCGGATGGCTCCTCGACCTTCCCCTGAAGGAAATTGTCGAAACCGGCGCTGAGATCTGCCTGGTTGATATCGTACATCCGCCCGAGGTGAAGGAACAGGTTGCCGGACTGGGAAAAGTGACACTCATTGAGGATGATGTTTCCGGAGGCCTGATAAGTGAGGTGTGGGAGAAAGCCAGACGGAAATTTTTCATAAACAGGCTTAAAACGCCCGACAGCATTGACGTCAGTGAATACAGGCCCGGGTCAGATCCGGGGATGGTGATTTCGCTGAATATTCTTACCCAGCTTGAGAACCTGCCCCTCGAGTTCCTTAGAAAGAGATCGGGCGGGGATGAAGATGCCTTTATGAGGTTCAGGCGCAGGGTGCAGGAAAAGCATATCGCTTTTCTGAAGAAGCATCTTTCGGTACTTATAACCGATATTTATGAGGTTATTACCGAAAGTTCAGGCAGGGTAAGCGAAATTTCTTCAGTAGTTGCTGATCTGCCCGAAGCAGAACTGACGGATGAATGGACATGGAACTTCGAAGAGAAAAGACCTGATTTTTTCAGGAAGAAATCGGCATTCAGGGTCAGGGCAATGATGTTTTAAAATGGAACGGAAACAAATCAAGGCGACTTATCAAAAACTGAAGCAGGAACAGGAGCTTCTGCTGGCGGAGCTTAAGAAAAAACATCTCTGGATTTCCCTGTTGAGGCTTCTGGTATTCACAGCCGGTGCCCTGCTGGCTGCTTTTGCTTTCACCCGATCGGTGACTCTGGGCTCTGCCGTTCTGATTTCTGCAATAATAGTTTTTCTGTTTCTGCTGAAGATATTTGAGGATTTTACAGCAAGGATAACAATCGCAGAAAACCTGGTGAAGATCAATGGCAACGAGATCAGGGCGCTCGACGGCGACTTGTCACCTTTCGACGGTGGTCCGGATAAGAATGATCCGCGGCATGACTTCTCTGTTGATGTTGATCTTTTCGGCGACGCTTCACTGTTCAGCTACCTTAACCGGACTGTGACGGGTTCGGGACGAAACATTCTTGCAGGGTGGCTTCTCGATCCGTATGAACTCCGTAACGACATCCTTCCAATGCAGGAAGCGGTGAAAGAATTATCGGCAAAGCTTGAATGGCGCCAGGAGTTTACAGCACTTGGACTCGGAAAACCTTTGGATGATAATGAGATAAGGAGTCTCAGGGAATGGCTGGACTGTACCGGCGATTCCTTTGCTTCCCCCTTTAGAAGGGCTATGTATTTTATACTTCCCGCTGCAGCGATTTCAGCTTTCGGTCTTCTCATTGCCGGTGTAATCCCCTTTTCAGCGTTTATGCTGATTTTCCTTGTCAACCTGGGCCTTGTCGGCCTGTCACTCGGCAAAACGAACAGAATCCATGAAATGGTTTCAAAAAAGCATCATTTTCTTGCTTCCTTTGAACAGCTTTTGTCAGCTTTCGAAAATGAATCCTTTTCTTCTCCGGTTCTTTTGTCGGTAAAGGATAAGCTCTGTTCGGCCGAAGGTTCTGTAGCGAGAAAGATAAGGGACCTGAACAGGATAATAAAGAAGTTTGACAACAGGCTGAATATTTTTGGCGGATTCCTGCTTAACGGGTTCCTGCTCTGGGATTTTCACTGTATCATGAAGCTTGAAAGCTGGCGCAGATCTGCAGAACAGGGGCTTCCCATCTGGCTCAGCCTTCTGGGCAGGGTGGATGCTCTCAACAGCCTGGCAAATCATGCATTCAATAATCCCGGTTACTGCTATCCTTCAATCGCTGCCGGCGAACCTGTGCTCGAAGCTGTTGCACTTGGCCATCCGCTGCTTCCCGGTGAAACAAGGGTATGCAACGATTTTTCAGTAAACGGCAAAGGCCGGGTATTTATAATCACCGGAGCCAATATGGCAGGAAAAAGCACCTTCCTGCGGACTGTCGCAGTTAACATGATACTTGGAATGACGGGTGCACCGGTTTGTGCACGGAACATGACTCTGACTCCCGTGAAGCTTTTCACAAGCATGCGCACGGTGGATTCGCTTAGTCAGAATGAATCATATTTCTATGCCGAGCTTAAGCGGCTTAAGATACTGAAGGAAAAGCTCGAAGCTGGCGAACACATGTTTTTTGTCCTGGATGAGATACTCAAGGGCACCAACTCGACCGACAAGAGTCTTGGATCAAAGCAGTTCCTTGGCAAGCTTGTCGGTCTGGGCGGAACCGGAATGATTGCCACTCACGATATCTCACTCGGTGAAATGCAGCAGGTATATCCCGGAAAGGTCTTCAACCTTTGCTTTGAGATCGGGATCGATGGCGAAAACATCAGCTTCGATTACCTCCTGCGCGAAGGCATAACACGTAAGATGAATGCGGCCTTCCTGATGAAGCAGATGGGGATAGTTTGATTATCCACCATTTATTAACAATGTATGATACGCCGTTAATTGATGTGTTATGCTTCATAATAATCAATTAATCAGATAAATATTCCGGAAAGGCAGATCCGGTGCGTCTCAGCGTTTCAAAAAGAGGGCTGATTGTTGAAAATTCGGGAGATCGGCCAATCCCTAAATGACTATATTTGCGCAAAAATTCCGGAAAATGACAGTTGTCGGATATTCTGAAGAACATATAAAAACCCTTGAGTGGCGTGAGCATATCAGGCTGAGACCCGGCATGTACATCGGGAAGCTGGGCGATGGCTCATCGCAGGATGACGGTATTTATGTTCTCCTGAAGGAGGTGATGGATAATTCGGTCGATGAATTCATGATGAGCTACGGGAGGAAGATCGATGTTTCAATTAACGGAAGTGAGGTAAGGGTACGTGACTACGGCAGGGGTATTCCCCTTGGAAAAGTCACTGAAGTTGTCTCCAGAATGAATACCGGAGCCAAATACGATTCCAAGGCCTTCAAGAAATCAGTCGGCCTTAACGGAGTTGGGGTAAAAGCCGTAAACGCGTTGTCGAGCAGGTTTATCATACGGTCGATCCGCGACGGGCAGATCAAGGTGAGCGAATTCGAACACGGACTGATCGTGAAGGACCTCCCTCTCGAGCCAACTACTGAGGAAAACGGTGTTGAGGTAATTTTCCAGCCCGACGAGGCTATGTTCGGAAAATACTTCTTCATCTCGGAATACGTGGACTCAATGCTGAAAAACTACGTATACCTGAATGCCGGACTGGTAATCAATTTCAACGGTACGAAGTTTTGCTCCAAGAATGGTCTCGTTGACCTTCTCAATGAAAATATGAGCAAGGAGGGTTTATACCCGATTGTCCATCTTAAGGGAGAGGATATCGAACTGGCATTCACTCACGGATCACAGTACGGAGAGGATTACTATAGCTTTGTCAACGGACAGAATACAACACAGGGGGGAACCCACCTGGCTGCCTTCAAGGAGGCATTCGTTAAAACTATCCACAACTTTTACAAGAAGGACTTTGATCCGGCCGACATCAAGGCATCAGTAATTGCCGCGATAAGCATTAAGGTCGAAGAACCAATATTCGAATCACAGACCAAGACAAAACTGGGTTCCAGGGATATGGGCCCCCAGGGACCTTCAGTAAGGAATTTCATCGGCGAGTTCGTTAGGAAACAACTCGACGATTATCTCCACAAGAATTCTGATGCTGCAAAGATCCTTCTTCAGAAGATTCAGGACTCGGAAAAGGAGAGGAAAGCCATTTCGTCGATCCAGAAGCTTGCCAGGGAGAGGGCAAAGAAGGTGAGTCTCCACAACAAGAAACTCCGCGACTGCAGAATTCATTTCAGCACAAACGATCCCCGGAAGCTCGAGTCAACAATATTCATCACAGAGGGAGATTCCGCCAGCGGTTCGATTACCAAATCGCGCGATGTTGAAACACAGGCGGTCTTCAGCCTGAGGGGGAAACCGCTCAACACGTACGGACTTACAAAGAAGATTGTTTACGAGAACGAGGAGTTTAACCTGCTTCAGGCTGCCCTGAACATTGAGGACGGCATGGAGGACCTCCGCTACAATAATGTCGTAATTGCAACTGATGCCGACGTCGACGGAATGCATATCAGACTCCTGCTCCTTACTTTCTTCCTCCAGTTCTTTCCTGATCTTGTAAGAAAAGGACATGTGTATATCCTGCAGACACCTCTCTTCAGGGTGAGGAACAAAAAGGAAACAAGATACTGTTACACCCAGGATGAGAAGGCAAAAGCCATAAAGGCCCTGGGTCCTGTACCTGAAATAACAAGGTTCAAGGGTTTGGGAGAGATATCCCCCGATGAGTTTAAAAACTTCATAGGCAAGGATATGAGGCTTGAACCTGTCATGATGAAGAAGAACGACATTATCAACGGCTACCTTGAGTTCTACATGGGAAAAAACACCCCCGACAGGCAGGATTTCATAATTGAGAACCTCAGGGTAGAAGAGGATCTCATAGAGCAGGAAGTTTAAAAGATAAGAAAGGATATTCAGAGGATGGAAGATCTTGATCTTGAACAGGACAGACCTGAAGATAAAGATGATCTTGGTCAGGGCTCCGCTGCCATGCACTCGGTGACGGCGTTGTCGGGCATGTACCAGGACTGGTTCCTCGATTATGCCTCATATGTTATTCTCGAACGCGCCGTACCGCATCTCCACGACGGACTGAAACCCGTTCAGCGGCGTATACTCCATTCGATGAAGAGAATGGATGACGGACGCTACAACAAGGTTGCCAATATAATCGGACACACCATGCAGTTCCACCCGCATGGAGATGCTTCAATAGGCGACGCTCTTGTACAACTGGGGCAGAAGGACCTTCTGGTTGACACCCAGGGTAACTGGGGAAACATTCTTACCGGCGACGGGGCGGCAGCGCCGCGTTACATAGAAGCCCGCCTGTCGAAATTTGCACTCGACGTTGTATTCAATCCGAAAACCACCGAGTGGAAACTCTCCTACGACGGAAGAAACAAGGAGCCTGTCACCCTGCCTGTAAAATTCCCGCTGCTGCTCGCAATGGGTGTGGAAGGAATTGCTGTCGGCCTTGCCTCAAAAATACTCCCCCATAATTTCAACGAGATTATTGATGCCTCAATCGATTACCTGCAGGGTAAGGAATTTGTTCTCTATCCCGATTTCCCGACGGCAGGAATGATTGATGTCTCCAAATACAATGACGGCCAAAGGGGAGGAGTAGTAAAGATAAGGGCAAAGATCGAAAAGATTGACAAAAAGGCACTTGTAATCACAGAGATCCCCTTCGGCAAAACAACAACCAGCCTTATCGATTCGATAATAAAGGCCAACGAAAAGGGAAAGATCAAGATCAGGAAAATAGATGACAACACTTCGTCCAATGTGGAGATAGTGGTTTATCTGATGCCGGGAATCTCACCCGACAAGACAATTGACGCCCTCTATGCCCTGACTGACTGCGAATACTCCATATCTCCGAATACCTGCGTGATTACGGGCAGCAAACCCTCATTCATGGGAGTCAGCGAAATTCTGAAGTTCTCAACCGACAACACTGTTCGACTGCTTAAAACCGAGCTTGAGATCAGGCTGTCGGAACTTATGGAGGAATGGCACATGTCATCGCTCGAGAAGATATTCATCGAGGAACGGATCTATAGGGATATCGAGGAATGCGAAACATGGGAGGCTGTGATAACGGCAATTGACGACGGCCTCAAACCCTTCAAAAAAAGGCTGTTGAGGGATGTCACAAGGGATGATATCATAATGCTCACCGAGATCAAAATCAAAAGGATATCGAAATACGATGCCAAAAAGGCGGATGAGCATATCAAAGCCCTTGATGTCGAAATGGAAGAAGTCAGGAACCACCTCAGGAATCTGATCCCCTTCGCAATCAATTATTTCAGGCAGATTAAAAAGAAATACGGTAAAGGGAGGGAAAGAAAAACCGAGATCAGGAGCTTCGATACAATCCTGGCCACAAAGGTGGTTGCCAACAATGCCAGGCTTTATATCAACTACAAGGAGGGCTTTATCGGAACCGGACTTAAAAAGGATGAGTTCCTTTGCGAGTGTTCCGATATCGACGATATAATCGTTATACGGAAGGACGGAAGCTACCTGATCACAAAGGTCGCCGATAAGATCTTCGTCGGCAACGACCCCATCTATGCCCAGGTCTTCCGGAAAAATGATGAACGCACAATATATAATATTGTATACCAGGACGGGAAGGACGGGCCTTACTATATTAAACGATGTGCCATATCGGGACTAACCCGCGACAAGGAGTATAACCTTACCAGGGGAGTTCCGGGTTCGAAGATCCTGTACTTCAGCGCCAATCCAAACGGGGAGGCCGAGGTAATCAAGGTTCACCACAAGCCGAAGGCAAGGCTGAAAAAGCTGATTTTTGAATTTGACTTCGGTCAGCTGGCGATAAAGGGAAAAACTTCAATGGGAAACATCCTGACCCGTAATTCCGTTCATAAGATATCGCTCAAGGAAAAAGGAGTTTCAACCCTGGGAGGACGGAAGATCTGGTTCGACGATGCAGTGTTCAGGCTTAACGTCGACGGAAGAGGACTTTACCTGGGCGAATTCAGCGCCGACGACAAGATACTGGTCATTACAAAGAACGGTTTCTTCAGGGTAACCGGTTTTGACCTCACAAACCATTTTGAGGAGAACATCCTGATTATAGAAAAATACCGTCAGGGGGCAGTCTATTCGGCCGCTTACTGGGATGCCGAACAAAAATTCTATTATGTAAAGCGATTCATAATTGAGGAATCTGAAAAACCTCTTTGCTTTATCAATGAGAACCCTGAATCAAAGCTTATAAGCATTACCGAGGTGGAGTATCCGCGCTTTGAGATCCAGTTCGGGGGCAAGCATAAGGACCGCACCAATGAGATCATTGAGGTTGCCGAATTCATTGGCGTCAAGAGTTACAAGGCCAAAGGCAGGCGTCTGACAAGCTTTATGGTCGATAATATTCAGGAAATTGAACCTGTAGTAAAAAAGGAATCACAGCCGCCGGTTGAGGATGAGCAGGAGGAGGACCAGCCACATAACGACAAACCATCAGATCCGGCGCAGATGAAGTTGGAGCTCTGATGCAGACTACTGACAAAATATTCCTTATAGGATTCATGGGAAGCGGAAAGACTACCGCAGGCAGGAAGCTCGCTTCGCGCCTGGGCTGGTCATTTATTGATCTCGATGAGCTTATTGAACGGGATAATGGGAAGTCAATAGCGGAAATATTTGCCGAAAGGGGAGAGGATTGGTTCCGGACTGCCGAATCCAAAGCGTTGAGGGAACTCGGAAACGGCAGAAATACAGTTGTTTCCACCGGCGGAGGCACTCCATGCTTTTTCGGTAATATGGAATTCATGCTGAAGAACGGTCTTACCGTTTATCTGAGGATGACTCCCGAAAAACTGAGCAGACGTCTCTCAGGGTTAACAGCCGGGCGCCCTTTGCTGAAGGATATCGGTAAAAAGGAGTTGCCGGGGTATATCAGTGCCTTACTGGCTGAACGTGAACTCTGGTACTCAAAGGCCGAAATAATTATAGAAATTGAAAGGGGAAATATTTCAGGTTTGCTTTCGTTGATAAAGAACAGGTTAGGTTAGTGATATATCTGCCGGATTTCTTAATTTTAGGTTGTTGAATTAAACATTTCAGGTTTATGGGAATCAGACATTTCGTACTACCCCCCACAAAAATGGAGGTCGTTCCCTCAACCGGCGAATGGGAAATCCTGACAAACAAGTTTTCCGGCAAGACTCTTTTCAGGAAAAAGCTTTACTGGCTCGAAACTGGAGATTTGTCAGTAATAGGCACTGTCAGAAACAAATGGTTCTACGGGGAGCTGCTTGCATATGCGATTGCCTTCCGCGACCTTAGCCTTCTTCCAGCGCTTAAGAAAATCACGGCTTCGGCAAACCTCGACGAAGGAATTCGTCGCAAAGCTTCCGAAGCTTATGAAAGGATAGCCTCGCAGACAGAATCCGTCGATACTGCTCAGAAAGCAACCACCCGGTCCAATGAATTCACCAGAGCCGAGAATGCCCGTGTTGCCCTGGCCGGAACGAGATACCCGCAAACTACAGAGATACTTAAACTGCTGAAGGATAAATCACCGGAACTGAAAAGGCTGGCCCTCTTTCTTATCGGTAAGTTCAGGATGACAGACATGATACAGGAGGTCTGCGAATGCCTGACCGTTGCAGGTGTGGAGAACGATGCTTATGCTGTGATGCTTAGCCTTGGACCTGCAGTGGCAAGGGATATTGACAGATGCTATCTGAAAACCGCCGGGAATGTTAATACAAGCAAGGTCCTCCTCAGGCTGATGTCGGAGATACATCAGCCGGCCGATCTTTCTTTCCTGGTTGAGAGGCTGTCGTCAAACTCCAGGCTCGTAAGGGAAATGTCGCTTGACACGCTATTAGCCTCCGGATTCAGCCCGGATGAGACCGGGAAGGAACGGCTTAAGACAAACATTAATGAGACTTTCGGCACCCTGGTATGGATCATCTCCATACTGATCCCGCTGGATGAGGGGAAAAACGGATTCCTTTCAGGCGAGCTTAAAAAGGAGTATGAAAGGTGGAAGGAATACCTCCTCAAATTGCTTCATCTTGTTTATATGGAAAAGGTGGAGGAGGATGGAAATAACCCTATCCCTGAAATGGCATCCCTGATCTTCGGCTTTCCCGACGAGAAGGGAAGCAGGAGCAAGACTTTTAAAAAACTCCAGCAGTGGTTCCCCCTCGAGATACCCACTGTTAACGGGCTCGTTGAGGATATAATCAATTGCGACTATAATCTTCTCGGGGTGTGGACCAAGGCTTGCGCTCTGCGGAGTATTCCTGCCCTCGGGGATGCTTATCTCGGGGAATCGGTCGCCGCCCTGCTTTTCAGTCCCGATCAGATACTGAGAGAGGAAGCAGCACGCCTCCTGTCAGGATCTTCAATGGAACTCTACAGGTCAACTTCCTCAAGGATACCTGAAAAGAACAGGATTCACCTCGACAGGATAGTCTCCGACCAGACAAACGACAGGGAGCTGGTGTTCGATAAGGTAAGATTCCTGGCTTCATCCTTCGGACAGATAAGAGAGGATGACCTGCTCTTCCTTGCCGAAAAACTCGTATATGCAAGAAATGATAAGCGCGGACTTTACTCCCAGCCGTCTGATACAGTAATGTGGTCATTTTCTGACGAAAATGGCGAACCTGAGGTCTACGTCAGCCACGAAGACCTGACTGATCCGGGCAGAATAGCCCGTGATATAAGATCAGCATGCAACTTCTGCTATGTCCTTCCGCTTAAAAGTATAAGCGAATTTGACTTTCATTGTCCTGAAAGTTCTTTCGGGATTTTCCGTTATATTGATAAATACGAAGGATAATTTTTACTCAGGTATGACTTCCGGCTTACATTTAGACGAATCGTTCAGCCCCTTCCCGGGTTTAAGATCATTCACTCCGGAAGAGAGCGAGTATTTCTTCGGGCGCGACAGAGAAAGTGAGGAGATCTTCCTGAAGCTCTTGCGAAACAGGTTTGTGGCGATTACTGGAGCGTCGGGCAGCGGAAAATCTTCCCTTGTCCTGAGCGGATTGATACCCAGGATAAAGAGCCTTTCAGATGCCGGAGATACAAAGTGGAGAACGATTACTGTAAGACCGGGAAGCGATCCTGTCCGTAATCTTGCCGCAGCACTGGCAGGAAATGGCTCCGCCAGGGATCCTGAAAAAGAACCTGTAAAAGAGATACTGAGATTGCTGAAGGAAGAACCTGACGGGATAGGAGATGTCGTAAGGAATACCCGGGCCCGTTTCAGCGGAAAGACATTGCTGTTCATCGATCAGTTCGAGGAACTGTTCAGGGACGGTTCATTTCAGGCACTCCCGGATCGCGACAGGGAAGTTACCCGGTTCATTAATCTTCTTACAAATTCGGTGTCGCACAATAACCCCGATACTTATCTTGTAATAGCAATCAGGTCGGACCTCATAACCGAATGCTCCCAATACCGGGGATTTACAAATCTGATCAACGGAAGCAGTTACATGGTTTCCAGGATGAACAGGGAATCGATGAGGGAGGCCATTGTCGGCCCTGTACAAACAATGGGAGCCGAAATTGATCCGGATCTGGTCGAGCTACTTGTGAATGAAGTGAGCGGCCCGGATTACCAGCTTCCTATCCTGCAGCATGCCCTTATGAGAACCTGGCTCCGGTGGAAGGAACTCGATGAACCCGGCAGACCTATCGATTTCTCCGATTACTTCGCCATAGGCACAATAAGGGATTCAATATCGCGGCATGCCGATGAGCTTTATGAAAAACTTGATGCCAGGGGAAGGCTTATATGCGAACGCCTTTTTAAAAACATAACCGGACCCGGACCTGATAATAAGGGTATAAGATTGCCTTTGACAATAATGGACCTTAAATCAGCCATCCAGTGCGGTTACGATGAACTGATACAGGTTGTGGAGGTATTCCGCAGCCCGGCAATCTCGGTTCTTACACCTCATTATACTGTTCTTCTCGACGATAATTCAGTAGTCGACCTGTCGCACGAGAGCACTATTCTCCTGTGGGCCCGTCTGCGGCAATGGGTAGCCGAGGAATCGGCTTCGGTTCAGATGTACCTCCGACTTTCCGAGACCTCGGCACTGTATCAGCAGGGGAAGGCAGGACTGCTTAAACAGCCCGGGCTCCAGATTGCAATAAACTGGCGCGAACAGAACAAGCCTACACTGTCCTGGGCGGTAAAACACGATCCTGCTTTCGAGAGGGCTATGGTTTTTCTCAGGACCAGCGAGAAGGAACATCTCGAATCGGAAGAGAGAAAGGTCCGGCACAACAGGTGGAGGCTTAGAAGGATAAGGATAATATCCTCCATCTTCGGAGGCCTGGCTGTTCTGGCAGGACTGATAACAATAATTGCATTGGGCTCAAAGCTTTCCTCAGATAAAAAGCGAAGGATGGTTGAGAAGCAGAAAATGGAAGTTGAAGCCCAGAAGTTCCTCGCCGAGGAATATGCGTCAGCTGCACTTGTGCAATCGCTGCTGTCCGACTCGGCCGCTGCTGCAGCCCGACTGGAACAGGACACAGAGAGAATGCTGCGTCTGAAAGCCGAAAATGCGATCATGTCGGGCCGCAGGCAAATTGAAAGTATTGTCAGGGAGTCGGAGAACGCTGTCAGGGAAGGCAGCCTCGCAAGGATGATGGCCGATTCGGCCTTCAGACTGAAAGACGAAACTCAGCGTTTACGGATGGTCTCACTGGCAAAATCGATGTCGCTCAGATCACTCCAGGTTCCCATGGGAGATGAGCTGCAGCCTCTTCTGGCTTATCAGGCCTACCTCTTCAACAGCGGTAACAACGGAAGCAGGAACGATGCCGATATCTATGCAGGCCTCTATAATGTAGCAAAGAACAAGGGAAGCAGCAGGATAAAAAACTTCGCAGGGATTGACAGCCATGCCAGGAGCATAGCCTTCATCCCGGGGAAAAATGAATTCTTCTCCTCCGACTCCAGGGGAAATATACTAAGATGGGACATGGCTTCGGAAGAGCAGAGTTTCAGGGTGGTCTACTCCGGAGATGAGGTTGTCGATGTGATGGCAGTCAGCCCTGAATCAGAATGGCTCGCCTTCGGAGGAGCTGATAATAAAATAGGTGTGCTGCCGGTTGAAGGAAATGATGAGGGCTTTGAACTGAACGGCCATACGGGTAAGATCCGGTCGCTTGTATTTTCCTACGATGGGAATTACCTCTATTCAGCCGCTCTCGACGGGAAGGTCCTGAAATGGGATCTCACCGCCCGGACTTCAACTGACGTTGGCACCGGGGCAATGCAGATCACATCAATAGCCCTCTCTCTCAATAACAACTATATTGCCGGCATCAGCGATCAGGGGAAGGGCCTGGTCTGGAACCCCGGTCAGAATAACAGGAATCTGATAATTGAATCGGATGGCAGGAAGATCCGGAATATCAGGTTTAAACCCGATGATGACCGGATTGCAGTGGGCTATGATGACGGAACAGTTGAATTGTGGGGCATTGCTCTGGGAGAGAGGATAACCGGATTCAAGGCTCACCGGGGCGAAATTAGCGATATCCGCTTCAACGGAAATAATTCCCAGATGGCAACCGCCGGGACTGACGGTACCCTCAAACTATGGGATACCGGTGACCTGACAGCCGCTCCGGTGACCTTCACCGACAACGAAGGCGTTGTGGTGTCATTCGATTTCAGTCCCGACGGCGGAGTGATCCTTTCAGCAGTCGCCTCTGAAAAACCCAGGATGATAGCTCGTCCGGCATTTGCCGATACCTTTGCAGCCGACGGCTGCACATACGTCACCAGAAACTTCACTCCGGAGGAATGGGTAGCCTATGTCGGAAAGGATATAGCCTATGAGGAAACTTGTGGGGGGGCTGATTTCATGATAAGGATAAGACAAATAAGATAGGCGTAACGGCGTAAGGGCGTAACGGCATAACGGCGTGAAGGCAAGAAAACATTCTGGCTCAA
>JAVEXG010000078.1:0-15871 GCA_034004115.1 Bacteroidales bacterium
ATAGTCTTCACTACGAAACTAATCCTGAAATCCAATATATCAAAGAACGTAATCGCTTATTTATCAAACACTAAAATAATAATTGTTCATATGTGTTCATTTTTGCAAAACGGAGTAGCACAAAGACTAAAAATGTTGATTCAAACGGAAAGAATTGTTAATAACACCCAATTTTACAGAAACTGATTAGTTACAAATAATTTAAATTTCCAAACTTAGCGTAAAAAATACGTTAACTTTTTTTAACTACTTTTAAATAATTTTTACTTTGATAATTAATTGTTTTTCATAGTAATGCATATGCCCGTCGAGACAGAATTAAACAAGTGACCTTAAGGATTTTTCAGAAAATCATGAAAAAAACAGAAATCGGATGCAATTTTTTACCGATAGTTCATCCGGAAATGTGATTACCTGCTAAAATATTTTCCTTTCCAGACTGCGGGTAAAAATGTAAGGATTCCTGAACAAACGGGGATTTGTCATGACTGTATCCATCCATTCTGCTGACTGCGGTTCAGGCAGATGCCAGGAAAGCAACATGCTCCGTAGCTGCGAACCTTGCCCCTCCCACATGCGGAAACCGGCAGGCATGAATTTCAATTTCACCGCACAAATATCGGGAGAACCGCAAGCAGGTATTTTCTTACACAGGTCATTTAGACCTGGTTTTGGCCCAGTTGATGAAATGTGTCATGTTGGGAGTGTCGGTATGTCCGCCATCGTGCTGACGCCATGCCAGATCACCGTCAAGCAATCCGGTCAGCACAGGGGGCATCACTTCCTTCATGTAATCGTTCGACACTCCAAGGTCGCGGGCCCCGAGCAGCCTGTAGACAGATCCTGCAGCAACCGTGGCCATATAGCTTCCCTTCTGGTCGAGCCATCTGGCATCCCCCTTCTCAGGTATGCCATAGCTGACAAATACAAGCCGGGGGGCACACAGCGCCAGCAGCATGTGCGAATCGACCGGCATATGGCTTGCATTCATGGATCCGAAAGCACCTTTCTCTGCTCCGTATTTGAGATAATTTCCTGCCATCCAGTGGTATTCACCGGAAGCTGTCAGACTTTCGACGGCTTCACCATAGACCCTGCGGTGAAGCGTCGCTCCTCCTTTTCCTGAGGACCCGACAAGCACCATTGAAAAGCGGGGCTCAAAAGCCATTGTCACCAGTGCAGCTTTTCCATAACGCGAAACTCCTTCAATTCCCACCCGTTTTGAATCAACTGCAGTATCCGTTTCGAGGTAATCGAGCCCCCTGGCGGCGCCCCATGCCCATGCGCGAAGCGAGCCCCAGTCATCAGGTTTCCTGGGCTGGCCCTTGTTAACCAGACCGATTATCCCCCGTGTCAGACCGGCGCCATTGTCGGCCTGGATACTCGACGGATCGATCATGGCATAACCCCAGCCGGCTGCAAGCAGCTGCTGGTTTGAAGGGATCTCGGCGCCCGGAGCTCCAAAGCCCCCGAACATTGGTGCTGAACGAACCATCGGGGTATAAGCCGGATATTTGTCGAGAATAGATTTTATTTCAGGATCACGTCCAAGCAATTCCCTCAGCGCCTCATTAAGCTTCGCCAGGTCGTCGGGATCAGGCTGAACAGGCGAAGGAAGCGAGGCAAAACCGAACATCATCAGCACAGGCACCGGTCCTTCGGCATTGGCAGGAATTACAAGTGTCATCTTGATATTAACATCAATAAGCGGGTATTGCGAATTGTCGACATGCCCTACAAGCTGTTTTGCAATAACAGGCGTCATACCTGCATACTCCCTCTCCTGTATCTGAACCTTCCAGGTGACGGGAGGCGTAAGCTCAGGCATTCTGCCGTATATCTCGCGTTCAAAGTCTTCTACGATCTCAGGCCTTCTCTGCTTCCACCATTGCTCCGGTGCCGTTACTTTCCTGCCGTTCTTCAGTGTCAGAATATCCGGAAGAACCGGATAGGGATCAGCCTTCGACTCGTCGTAATTTGCATGGTTCGGCGCCGATTCATTGCCGCTGGGACCAGGTCTCAGTTCAGTGATTCCCAGCTGGTCCATCATGTTCTTATGGTCCTGAAGGGTTGTGAATGTAACAGGTTCCTGATATTTCTGTGTTGCTACCTGGGCTGCTGTACTGTACGACAGCAGGATAAGAATGGAAATTAAACAATTGCGCATTGGATAGATGTTTTAGAGATGTGAGAAAAAATAACTTTCGGTTGATTTGTTGCTGGTTAAAAAGGTTTATCGTTCATGGTTGCCAGCCTTCGCTTGAAGCTACGGCTGGTAAAACTGGTTGCTGGCTTTGCCCTCTGAAGCTTAAGCGAAAGAGGGTTGCTGGTTCCTTCAAACTTCAGACTCCCAGCCCATTTTTACTACCGTCATTGCGAGTCCCGCTTCGGCGGGATGAAGCAATCTCATCGGGGGTTATCTTCTTCCCGATGAGCCGGAGCTTCTGGATGATCCAGAACTGCTGCTGCTTCTCCCTGCTTTTCTCGCCTTGGAATTGATGTCACCTGGGCAAATAACAGGTATGTAAAAGTAAGAAGGAACGATAGTATGAGGATTTTTATCATCTCAGGGAAATTGATTAAGAATGAACTGCATGTCTACAAATCTATTAATAATCCGATCAGGTTGCAACAGCGGATGATTACATTCTGCTATAATATTAAAAGGTATATTTTTTTGAAAAGGCCGCAGAGTCAGAATTCTTATGCTACCGATTGCATAAATTCCGGTGTAACTTCAGGATTTTCAGCCTTCAGCTTCCAGAACCTGACATATTATCTTTCCATTTTTCTGAAAATAACAATAAATATTTGCCCCAAAACGATAAAAAAACATATGCTTTACGACAAGTTTTTTACCTGAAACGATATGGTTTTTGAGACAGAAGGAGGAAGACGGAAGACAGAAGACCGGAGACGGAAGGAAAAAGAAGGGGTGAAGGGGAGAAGGTGTGAGCCTTGAGTCTTGAGCCTTGAGCCTTGAACCTCAAACCTTGAACCTCGAACCCGGAACCTGGAACCTGGAACCTTGATTTCTGAATTCTGCAATCAGTTGAAAGCTTAAATTTATAAAGCTTAAAGCTTAAAGAGAGTTAAAAATCCTCAAAAATCGGAATATTTTTAACAAAAGCCATATTATCGATGCTTGAAACAATTAAATTTATGACCTTTTAACTCCTTTTCTATTTTCTCATCAATACAAGACAAAACAGCTTTATGGAAAACAATTACACTAAGGCACAGCTTACCTGGCTGGTGATTCTCCGCTTATTCATCGGATGGAACATCCTTTTTGAAGGGATGGTCAAGGTACTGAATCCAAACTGGACGGCAAAAAGCTATCTGCTTGATTCCCAGGGAACATTCAGTTCTATGTTCATTAACATGGCAGGCAACGACGGCCTGATGAAATATGTCGACTTCCTGAATGAGTGGGGTCTGGTCCTGGTAGGCCTTGGTTTATTCATAGGCTGTTTCACGCGTCTGGCATGCATCGGAGGCATGATTTTACTGCTTCTTTACACAATGTCGCACCCTTCATTCATAGGAGTTGAATACATGATGCCCTTTGAAGGAACATACTATCTGATCGACAAGAACCTGATAGAATTTGCCGGGCTCGGGCTGCTCTTTGTCTTTCCTGCAGCAAGGGTTATCGGTATCGACCGGTGGCTGATCAGGGTTCTTCCGGAAGGTTTCAGAAAATTCGTCATATAATAATGGAAAAAGAAAAATCACAAATGGCTTCAGACGACAACAAAAATAAAGGGAAGGCTTCAAAGATAGGCCGCCGCGATGTTATAAAAACCCTTGCCACGGTACCGCTCCTGGGAGCAGTGGCTTATGGCCTTGTCAAAACCAGGAAGACCGCCTTCCTCGACAGGGATATTTCAGACGTTTTTCAGATAAGCAACAAGAATGCGGTGTTCCTGAACCCAGTGCAGGGCGGCAAACAGATCCGCCTCGGATTAATCGGCTTCGGGATAAGGGGGAAACAGCTTATGAGAGCTCTCGGATTCGCGGAACCTTCATATATGGACACCCTGGTCAAGGCAAAGCAGGACAATCCCGATGATACACGTTTAGATGTTTTCCTGGAACAGGATAACCTGAATGTTGTGATTAACGGAGTCTGCGATATTTTCGACAACTACGGCGAAGCAGCCAGGCTGACCGGTTCCAATATTCATAAGGAAGGTACAAGCGGCAAGTTCGGCCCGGCGCCCAAACGATACCTCAACTATAAGGAGATGCTTGCAGCCGATGATATTGATGCCGTTGTTATCGCCGCCCCCGACCACTGGCATGGAACAATGACAATCGAGGCAGCCAGGGCCGGCAAGCATGTCTATTGCGAAAAACCAATGACATGGACCGTACCTGAAACCTATCTGGTCAGGCAGACAGTCAGGGATACGGGAATCGTTTTCCAGCTCGGACATCAGGGAAGGCAGACGGCCTGCTACCAGAAGGCGGAAGAGATTATCGGCAATGGTTTGCTCGGACAGGTCAACCTGATAGAGGTATGCACAAACAGAAACACACCCAACGGTGCATGGGTATACGACATAATTGAAGGTTCAAATCCGCAGACAATCGACTGGAAGCAGTTTGAGGGCGATCCTGAGAGGATCAGTGAATATATCGATTACATGAAATCGGCCGGACTGGAAAAATATATGGGTCCCGAAGAAAGGGATAAGTTCAGCCTTGAGAGGTTTTTCCGCTGGCGCTGCTGGTGGGACTACAGCACGGGACTTTCCGGAGACCTTCTCACCCACGAGTACGATGCGGCTAACCAGATAATGCACCTTGGAATTCCTGATTCCTCAACATCTTCGGGAGGCGTCTATTTCTTCAAGGACGGCCGGACCGTTCCCGACGTTCTGCAGACAACCTTTGAATGGCCCTCTAAAAACCTTACGATGCTTTACAGCGCAACGCTGGCCAGCTCGCGGAACAGGGGAAAAGTCTTCATGGGGCACGACGCCTCCATGGAAGTATCCAATCTGCTTCATATTACAGCCGACAGGAACTCCGAACGCTATGCAGATAAAATACAAAAAGGTATCATTCCGACCGATGCACCGTTCTTCACCTATGTTCCCGGACAGAGCAAGGTTGATGCAGTTACCTCAGCCACTGAGCTTTATTTTGCCCAGCGCGGACTGCTTTACACCTATGTCGACGGGAAACGCTACGACACAACTCATCTTCACATGAGGGAATGGCTCGAGTGCATCCGTCAGAATCAGACACCATCCTGCAACATCGATGAGGCGTTCCAGGAAGCAATGACGGCTCACATGGGAACCAGGGCCTTCCTTGAAGGCCGGACCATGTACTGGGACAAGGACAAAGAAGAGATAACAAGAGGCTAGATCGCCCGGTTTGCAGGAAAACTGCTTAATAACATAATCTAAAGCAAATAAACCTCCTGAAATTTCAGATTCAGGTTCTGCAATGTTAAATTTACATGTTAAACATTGACATGCACCCGGTATGGACGGGTGTATTATGGTATAGTTTTTGAATTCGTGACATTGTTGATTTTTGCAACTAAACATCGACTTAGCTCTGAAAACAAGCTATTTAAGGTTGTACTAAAAAAATATTTGCTATGGATTCATCATATACAAAATCAGGTCCATCAGGCGGTAGTTACCTGCGGCTGGCAATGCTGCTCCTGGCATTGATAATCATACCTGGCGTTATTGCAGAAGCACAGTATTTTGGAAGAAACAAACCCGGTTACCGGAAATTTGAATTCGATGTAGTCCAGACACCGAATTTTGAAATTTACCATTACCTGAAGAATGATTCGCTTGTAAGATCAATCTCGGAATGGAGTGAGAACTGGTACAATATGCACCATGCAATCTTCAGGGACACCTTCCTTACAAGGAATCCCGTGATCTTCTACACCACCCATGCCGATTTCCAGCAGACAAACACCATAAGCAGTCTGATCGGAACCGGTACCGGAGGGGTTACCGAAAGCCTTAAGAACAGGGTAATAATGCCCTTTGCTTCATCGCTGGCCCAGACCGACCATACCCTTGGTCATGAACTGGTCCATGCCTTCCAGTACAATATGTTCCTCAATCCGGATACGCTTAAGAGGCTTTCGCTTAACAACGTACCTCTCTGGATGATAGAAGGAATGGCTGAGTATCTCTCTATCGGCAGCGTCGATCCCCACACCTCGATGTGGATGAGGGATGCCCTTCTGAGCAACGATTTTCCTACACTTAAGCAGCTTTCATCCGATTCGAGGTACTTTCCCTACCGCTGGGGCCAGTCGTTCTGGGCCATGGCAGGAAAGACCTGGGGCGACACCATAATAATACCCCTGCTAGAAAAGACAGCGGAACTGGGCTTCTCTGATGCGGCAAAGAAAATACTGGGACATGATGAAAATGCCCTTTCGGCACTGTGGAAGCTGGCCACAGAGGAACATTATAAGAAATACCTCGAGGGCAAGAGCGATACCCTTGCAGGAAGAATGGTAGTTTCAAAGGCAACTGCCGGTGAAACCAACATTTCCCCTTCAATCAGCCCCGACGGGAAATACCTTGCTTTCTTCTCGGAAAAAGACCTTTTCACGCTCGACCTCTTTCTCGCCGATGCAAGCACAGGGAAGATTATAAAAAAGCTGTCGAGCGTTGTAAGGGATAACGAGATAGATGATTTCAACTTTATTGAGTCGTCAGGAACATGGTCGCCCGACGGAAAGAAATTTGCATTCGTCATCTTCAGCAAGGGAATAAATAAGCTTGCAATTCTCGATGTGGCAAAATCGAAGATCACAAAGGAATACAGGATACCGGGGGTTCAGTCCTTCTCAAATCCGTCGTGGTCGCCCGACGGCGAAAAAATTGTTATTACCGGTCAGGTTGATGGAATCGGCGACCTGTATCTTTTCAACATTAATACTTTCGAAACGGATAAGCTTACCAACGATTTCACTTCCAACATTCATCCGGCATGGTCACCCGACGGGAATTATATTGTTTATTCCCAGGAAAGGATTAATGATGTCACCGGGAAAAAGAAATTCAGCTTCGATATAGCTGTTTATGATGTCAGGAGGAAAACCACCGAAGTTATTGACCTGTTCGGGGATGCCTTCAACCTGAATCCCTTCTTTTCGCCCGACGGGAAAGGCATCTTCTTCCTATCTGATGCTGACGGATTCAGAAATCTTTACAAATACGAAATTGAAACCGAACGTGTTTACCGGCTCACCGACTACCCGACTGGCATAAGCGGCATCACAAAATACTCGCCTGCAATCAGCGTGCCCTCCGGAGGGAAGCTTATAGCATACAACTACTATCGCAGAAACGATTATGAGATATGGACTGCCGAAGAGAGCCAGTTCAAAAGAACTGAAGTCGACCGGAACTTGTACGACATGAGCGCGGCCACCCTTCCTCCCCTGAAGCATACTGCCCTGAATATGGTTGATAAAGCGCTAAGCAGCAGGGCTGAGATGCCCCGGTTGAAGGCGGAATCAATAAATACTGTACCCTATAGGTCGAAATTCAAACTCGACTACATCTCCAACAGCGGAAGCATAGGCGTATCTACCGGTATGTACAGAAACGGAATGCAGGGAAGTATAAATGCAATCTTCAGCGACATGGTCGGGAATAACCAGCTTTACACTTCGCTCAACCTTAACGGTGAGATCTATGACTTTGGCGGACAGGTAGCTTTTATCAACCAGAAAGGGAAAGTCAAATGGGGCGGGGCCGTTTCCCATATACCATACCTTACAGGAGGGATGAACCTCGTCCTCGATACAATTACATATGATGACACTGAACTTCCTGTATACAATTTCATGGTTGATTATATCAGGATGTTCGAGGATAATGTTTCATTCTTCGCTTCCATGCCCCTGTCGCAGACCCGAAGGTTTGAATCGCAGGCTTCCTCGTCGTGGTATTATTACAGGTTCGACAGATACAATTATTACTATACAATGGAGGAGATCCCTATCGGTGGCAACAAGGAAAAGCTCAAGGCACCGAAGGGCGATAACTTTCAGCAGGTATCCCTGGCTTATGTTGAAGATAATTCGTATTTCGGTATGACAGCACCGATGCAGGGACACAGGGCGCGGCTGGAGATCGAAAAATACTTCGGCGCAGCAAACATACTGACAACACTGGTCGACTACAGGAAGTACTTCTACGCCAGGCCGGCAACCTTCGCCGTAAGGCTCTACAATTACGGAATGTACGGAAAGGAAGCAGAAGACGGGGTGATAACACCCTTCTACCTGGGTTATCCCTGGCTGGTTAGAGGCTACGAAAATGTGAGATACAACCGTGCCGAGGCGGAACAGAACAGATTCGACGTATCCTGGCTGTCGGGAACAAGGATAGTGGTTGGAAACGCCGAGCTGAGAATCCCCTTCACGGGACCTGAACGGCTCGCCCTGATTAAGTCGAAGTATTTCCTCACCGACATAAACCTCTTCGTCGATGCCGGTCTGGCCTGGAGCAACGGCACTGATGTGACAATGAATCTGAAGCCTGACCTTGTAAACATGAGCATTGTTCCCGAACCCGTGACAGAAAAGCCGGAGAGCTCACCGATTATAAGCACGGGAGCATCCGTCAGGGTGAACGTACTGGGTTATATGATCCTTGAACCCTATGTTGCCGTTCCGCTTCAGAACGGAGGATTCAAAAATATCCAGTTCGGACTGAATTTTGTTCCCGGCTGGTAAATACCAACTGAATCAGAGTATCTTACGACGCAAAAGCTGACAATGAACGCACCGGAAACCCCGGTACATTTGTCAGCCCTTTGTTAAACAATCATAAATAAACTGCTGTTTGTCAAATAATGCTTTAGGATTATAGTTATTACAAATATTTTTGAGTCATGACCCTTAACCTTTAAAACTCATATTTATGAAAAGAAAATTCTTTTTTTTCGTTCTGGCACTTTCAGTTGTATTTACAGCCTGCAAAAAAGACAAAATTGACACACTGGGCGGCATGCAATCGCCGATGGGTGAAGTGGGTGAGACAATATCATCATCGGGTGGATCCATTTCCGGTGTAAGCTCGATCGCTGCTACAGTAGTTTCCCTTGAAGGCGGTGTTTCATCATTCTCAGGCAGTGCGGTAATTACAAACAACACAATCAAGAACATTCTCTTAAATCACCCGCAGACAGTTGTAAACGGAGACAATGTAACCATTACCGATATCGAATTCCGGATCACTTCAGAAGGCATTGAAAGCGTCAATGGCCTGGAGCCGGGCGTCATCGTTAAGTATGATTCAAACGTCGGAGATTCATATTCAATCAACGGAGGCAAAACCAGGACAGTAACTGCGAAATCGACGGATAATGACTATGCATGGGGAGGAATGAATATCAAGGCCATGCAGATCGAAGAAAATACAAACAAATTCGGAGTCAAAAAGACTGTTTACTGGGCAAATCACCGTTTCGGCCTGGTAGGGATCGAATTCACCTTCGATGACAACTCAACCGCAAAATTCCCGGTTTATTCAAGCACCGAGAACGACTGAAAACCCTCTCAAGGGCAACTGGTAACAAATTGAGTATTCAATGAAGTATCTGTATATCGGGGGCGTTAAAAAGGAGATACCCGAATATCCTCATCATAAGAATTTTATCTACAAGCTTTACCGCTATTTTGAGGTTAAGAACCTTTTCGATTTTCTCACAATCGACGGATTGTTTTATATTCCGAAGAGGCTTTACCTCAACAGGAAGTATAAAACGGTACTTCCCCGTCTGCTTATGATCGACCCCACAAGTGCATGCAACCTCAAATGCAAGGGATGTTGGGCTGCCGATTACAGCAAGAACACGAATCTGTCGTACGAAAAGCTCGATGAAATCCTCACTGAGGCAAAGAAGGTGGGGGTGTTTGAGATACTGATGACAGGCGGCGAACCCATGATGAGGAAAAATGATATACTTAAACTCTGCCGCAAGCATTCAGGACTTACTTTCGGCCTGTTCACAAACGGCACCCTTGTTGATGAAGCTTTTGCAGATGAGATGGTTCAGCTTGGAAACCTGAATGTTTATATCAGCATTGAAGGCTACAGGGAAGAAACTGACATGAGACGGGGTGAAGGCACTTACGAAAAGGTAATTGCCGCAATGGACATTCTCAGGAAGAGGGATATAGGTTTTGGATTTTCAATTTGTTACCATTCAGGGAACTATCTGACTGTTACAAGCGATGAATTCCTCGATTTCCTTATAGCAAAGGGAGCCTGGTTCGGATGGATGTTCACTTATCTTCCTATTGGAAGTGATGCAGACACATCGCTCTGCTGCACAGCCGAACAAAGGGCTTATGTTAAGGAGAAAATCGAGGACTACCAGAGAAGGAAGAAATTTACCATAATCGATTTCCCCAACTCAGGTCACAAATCAATAGGATGCGTGGCTGCCAGCAACGATTTCGCCCATATCAATTCAAACGGCGACCTTGAGCCCTGCGCATTCTGCCATTATTCCGACGTCAACATCCACGATATGTCGCTTGTGGAAGCGCTGCGGTCGCCATTCTTCAAAAACTTCAGAAAGCATAAACCTTTTTCAGACAACTTCCTTCGGCCGTGTCCCTTTTTCGATGTGCCGGAGGCACTGCTTGAAATCACAAAGGTTGACAATGTCAGATCGACACACCTGAATTATCCTGAAAGCCCTGCTGAACTGGTGGCTAAAACAAAGCCGATTTCAGAACGTTGGAAAACTGTCGCAGAAGATTTGTATAAAAAGATGCCTGCAAATGAAAGAAGAAGGTTCGGCCTTCTTACCAGGCTGATGTTCTGGGGCAACGATAAGATAGCCCGCTGGTGACCGGCTTAAAATGAAATAATGCTTTTCCCAAACAAGTTCAAGATACCCGGACTGATCCTGCTGACTGCCGGTATTATAACGACAATCCTTTACTTCAGTATCAACCTGAGGTTTGAATTGCCTGTTTTTGCCGTTGTCTCATCTTTCATGGAGACAAAACTGTTCACTGCATTCAGAACCAACTTCGCAGATGAACTTGCCATGATACTTCTTTTTTCAGGCCTTTTTATCCTGGCGATGTCAGAGGAAAAGGACGAAAACGAACAGGTGAAATCAGCCCGGCAAAAAGCGGTTAAAACAGCACTGATAATCAACAGCGCCATTCTTGCATTTGCCATCCTGTTTATTTACGGTAGCGGTTTCATGGCGGTTATAATCGCCAACCCCTTCATGCCTTTCATCATCTACCTGATACTTTTCAGTTTCCTGAAGAGGAAAAGGGCCTGAAAGCCCTTAATTACCGGCGGTCTCAAAAAAGAGCCTTACCCTTTCAGTCTTCAGACGTGTCCGCAACCAGCCTGCTATCTTTTCCCTCTCGGTTCCAGTGTAGTTTTTATTTTTAACCGACAGAACAATAACATATTCCGTTTCCGGCCTGGTTGAATCTCCCCTAAAAAGCAGGGAATTACCGAAAGTACAGCTCTCAATATCGGGATAGAGTGTCCTGATCTCATTCAGGATCTCCTGTCCCATGTTATTCCTGGAATTAAGATCCTCCACTTCCCTTTGCCTGTTCTGCAATTCACCCCGGAGTCGGACCACCTCCGAGCGAAGATTGCTCAATTCCTCGCTCCGGCGGGTTAAGTGATCGAAGGTCAGTCCCTGACTGAACTCTATTGAAGCATTCTTAAGTGAAAAATCGCCGGCCCTGGCCCGGATACTTGTCTTCTGTTCTTCTGTAAGCTGTGTGCCTCCGTAAGCGAGAGTTATAGTCCTGGTATCGGGATTTACCTCATGCTTCATAAGATAGTTGCCTTCCACAAATCCGATGTTGTTTACATAATTGGAGGCATTCTCATTGAATCGTTCCTTCTGAACCAGCCTGTAACCAAAAAAGATGCTTGGAATCAGAACAAGAGATATGACGAATGATATCCACCTGTTCACCCTCGCTTTCTGGGCGCTGTCGACCAGTGTGGTTATCGGGAATTTAAGTATCTGCGAAACCACCACCGAAGAGATGCCGATGAAGACTGTATTGATTGTAAACAGATAAAGCGCTCCGAAGAAATATTCAAACTGCCCTGTCGCGAGACCATACCCCGATGTGCAGAGAGGCGGCATAAGGGCTGTTGCAATCGCCACTCCGGGAATAACATTTCCCTTCTGCCTGCTGCTGATTGCAACTATCCCGGCAAGACCTCCGAAGAGGGCAATCAGAACATCATAGATGGTTGGGCTTGTTCTTGCGAGAAGTTCTGAGTGGGCAGTCGAGATGGGACTCATTGCAAAGTAGGCTGTGGATGCCACAAGACCTGCTCCCACCGCAAATGAAAAGTTCTTGAGGGCCTTGCGGAAAAGAGGAAAATTATACGTGGCAATACTGTAGCCCATTCCGTTTATTGGTCCCATCAGGGGAGAGATGAGCATCGCTCCGATTATCACCGCGGTCGAATTCATATTCAGACCCACCGAAGCCACTATTATTGCAAACACGAGAATCCAGAGGTTTGTCCCCTTGAATATCATGTCCGCTTCAATAGTCCTGTGAATCTTGTCGTAATCATCAAGATCACCTTCGAGATTGGTGAAATGGAGAAACTGACGTAAAAGACCTGTCCTTCTCATATCCGGATTTTTTTAATTCAGACTATACCCGTTCATAATAAACACGAATGTAACTTTTTTAACGTTTATTCAGGCCGCTCCCAAAGTTAGGAGTTCTCCCGGAATCTTGAGACAAAGAATGATTTTTGCTATCTTGCAGACCTGATGTACTACTCAAATTCGGGAACAAAATGCAGGAGAATATTAACAAATGGGTTGATAATTTAGTCCCCTGGCTTCTTGACCACGGGGTTAAAGTCGTGTTCATTGTGGTTCTGGCTTACCTGATGAATGTTGTAATAGGCAGGATAATAGTCAGAACGGTCAGGATTGCAGTGGTAAGGGACGAAAACACGTCGCCTGAATCTGAACTTAAAAGGGAGGATACCCTGATCCATATATTCAAGGGTGCGCTGAGGGTGATCCTGATTGTTCTTGCCGTACTTATGATCCTTCAGGAATTCGGCCTGAAAATCGGACCCATCCTGGCTGGTGCAGGGATTGTCGGAGTGGCTGTCGGATTCGGCGGACAATACCTGATAAAGGATGTTATCACGGGATTGTTTATGATACTCGAAAATCAGTACCGCATAGGGGATGTTGTAAATATAGACGGCACTGGCGGTGTTGTCCAGGATATAACATTGAGGAAGACCACCTTAAGGGATATGGACGGAACCGTCCACCATATTAATCACGGATCTATAGTACTTGTGTCAAATCTTTCAAAGGATTTTGCCAGGGTGAATCTTGAAATCGGTGTTGCTTACGACACAGATCTTGAACATCTTATCAAGGTCATCGACACGACAGGCATGGAACTGGCTGAAGATCCTTTCTTCAAGCAATCAATTATCTCTCCTCCGAAATTCCTGAGGGTGCAGGAATTTGCCGACTCTGCCATTATTGTTAAAATCCTGGGCGACACCAGACCTCTTAAACAATGGGAGGTTGCCGGAGAGCTGAGGAAAAGGCTTAAAATCGCCTTCGACAGGGAAGGAATAGAAATACCATTCCCACAGACTGTAATTCATAAGGCTAAAGAACTCGTCACCAAGGAATAAAGGGATCATACTCCTGTTATCCTTCTCTTGTATTCGGCAAGGGCTTCATCGAGCCTTTCCCGTTCTTTTCCGTCGCCGGCAACGTTATGAGAAGGATGAATAAAAAGCTTGACTCCTCTTTCGGCCAGAATTTCGGCAACTGTCGTGATCGTCATCCATACGCAGGTTACAAATGCCATTGTAGATACCGGTCCAATCTTGTCGGGATGGTTCATCAGCGGAACTGAAGCATCCTCGATAGGGGCGCAGGTATCGACAACTACATCGGCCAGGTCGAAGATCGTCTTTCCTGACGAATGCCTTGTCTTCTTTCCCTTTGCAGCTGCGGCCGAGCCAAAAACAACTACCTTCATTCCTCTCTTCCTTGCTTCGATGGCAATGTCGATGTTTACATTGTTTATCCCCGAGTGACTGAAAAGCCACATAATATCCCTCTTGTCGAAATCATACCCTTTCATGATCTCCCTGCCGTAACCCTCCACACGTTCAAGGAACACAAACTGGTGAACTCCCATCTCGCCTGTAATCCTTGTAAAAAACGTAAGAGGGAGCTCAATCATGGGATGAAATCCAACAAACCCTCCTATCCTCGGGTACATTTCCTCGACCGGGAGTGTTGCATGACCACATCCGAATGTATGGACCCATCGTTCGCATTCAATTGTGCCGGCCATAAGTTCAGCGGCCTTGCGGATGTTTTCACCCTGTGTTTCTTCAATGCGTGTCATTACGTTCATCGCGTTCTCAAGCCATTGCTTTGCCAGTTTCATAGTAGTTTCTTTTTATAGTTTTTAAATATCAGTATTCCAAGAAATATCATAATCAGAGTCACAAAGGAAATCACAAGTATCAGGTTGCCTATTCCTGCTTTCTGGGAAATGATGCCCATGAGATAGTTTATTGTCATGTTCCCCAGCAGGGCAATCGTAAGCACGAAACTGAATGCCGTTCCCGAGATATGCTTATACCTTTCGCCCGCAAGTCCAAGCATAACAGGAAATCCGTTTGCAAGTCCGGTTCCCATAAGGAAGAATCCTGCCGGTGCGATAATTGCAGCTTTTCCTGACTGAACCAATGCAATACCGGTTATCAGCAATATGAATGATATTGCCAGCAGCCTGGCCGGAGCCATGTTCCTGATCAGAATCCCTGTAACGAGTCGCATCGAAACCATTCCGGCCACAAATAACGATAATCCGAGAAGAGCCTTACCCTGCGACAGGTTTAGATGATCAGCAATGTAACTTGTCGTCCAGTTGTTCATCAACCCTTCAAAACTGCTCTGGAAAAAGAGGAAGAAAGCTATCAGCAATAACACTCTGTCCCTGAAGAAATCCTTTATCCCCGATATTGGAATCTTCTGAACTATTTTCGGCGGGGGAAACTTTGTCAGTGCATAGATTATTGCACCCAGCAGTGAAATCAATCCGACCAGTGAGACTATCTTTTCAAATCCGGCCTTTTCCCCTGCATAACTGAGCAACAGGGGAATCCCCAGCGCGCCTATCCCGAAGAAGACTCCCAGGAGACTAATGTTTGCCGTCCTGTCAGAATCGCTTATGTCTGATACAAGTGCATTTGTAGCCCCGTTGAGAATACCGCCCGACAATCCTATCAGAAAAATAGAACTCTTAAGCAGGATGGATGAAGCAGAAAATGCAACCCCCTCAAAACCGGCAGCCAGAAATATGCATGTAATTGTAAGCAGTAACTTGTAACCATACCTGTCGGCAACCGGTCCGAAGACAAGGGACCCTATCAGAATCCCGAAAGGCAGGATTGAAAAGAGGGTGCCTGTTTCTATCTCGCTCATTCCAAGCTTGTCCTTCAGGTCGGTAGCAATCGAGCCGAGGGTGATAAGCGCCACGCCAAAAAGCAGCATGCCGAAACAGGCCGACCAGAATACTTTCCGTTTGTTGTACATCTTCAAATATTTAATGATTCAGGACATTGGGATTCTTCAGGGCCAGGTAACCTGCTCCATAAACGGCGGCTTCTCCTCCAAGTCCCGAAGCCTCAATCCTGACTTTCCTGATGCTTACCGGCTGCGCCCAAAGCTCCGATTCTTTAATGATTTCAGGAATGAATCGCACTGCAGGTCCGAAAACACCGCCTCCCATAAGTACTTTTTCAGGATTTAAGAGGCTGACTATGTTTGCCACTGCCAT
>JAVEXG010000079.1:0-15696 GCA_034004115.1 Bacteroidales bacterium
CACTATTGTAAAGCACCCTGACCGCTTCGATTATTTTGTTCCTGAGATTAATTTCCATTGCAGTTTAAGAAATTACGCCTGCAAATATAGCATTTTAATGAAATCCATGAATAAAGAGCATCAGCGTACAATGCAGGCGACAGTTTTATCAGGCGCACTGCATGTTTTATATTAACGAATGTTTTTATTTGACTATTGACCGATTCTTTTTGATTAAAATTTTATAACATAAAAAAAGATGTTATACTTTTGAAGTAGGTCATTTAGGTATATAAAAAAGGAAAAAAACGATCCTGCCATGAAGGAGCTGAAGAACTTATTCGTTGAACAAACTGACAAAACCCCTCTGATAGATTTTAACTATCTGAACGGGGAAATGATTCTCTCGGGGAAGTCAATTCCCATTAATGCTCCCAGGATATTTGAACCTCTTCTTGAGTGGGTCAATGAATACGTTAAAAATCCAAGGCAGAACACAAATTTACGTTTAAATCTTGAATATTTCAATACGGCATCGTCGATATGGCTTGCCAAAATTGTAAAAGCCCTCTCAGCCATAAGCAAACCTGAATGCGTCCTTTTCCTTCATATTTATTTCCCCATCGAGGACTTTGATGATATCGATGATATAAAGGATGATCTCAGTCCTGTTATTGATGTTGTAAGTGCAGCTACCGTTAGCGTCGGACTGAAAATCTACGGTACCGATGATTCGGGAAAGGTTCTGAAGGAGTCAATGATATTTATATAGGCAAGCCGGCTCAATTTCCTCCTGTCAGCTTCTGTTTCTGATTTTTTTGCCATAACTTTATTACGGTAAACCAATTGCTTTGCACCATGCGAAAGCTTGTGATTGCAGCGGCATTAATATTCATTGTTATGGATTCATCTTCCCAGCAAAGGTCATCAGACAGACAGCCTGTTGCGGCAGGCAGATTTTACACAGCCTCAGGGGTAACCCTTGCTAAAGACATTGCAGAGCTGTTCGAAACCTGTGTAAAGATTACTGTCCCGGATGGAAAGGTCAGGGCAATCATAAGCCCTCATGCCGGCTATGTCTTTTCCGGAAAGGTTGCCGCATCAGCTTTCTCCGCCATTGACAGAAAAGCCACTTACAAAAACATCTTCCTGATAGGATCCAGCCATGTAATGGCCTTTGCCGGAGCTTCACCATACTATACGGGCGATTTTATAACACCACTCGGCAGGGCTGTGGTTAACAAAGAAATAGCAAACAAACTCCGGGAAAACAAGCTTTTCAGTTTCCCTGTCGATGCTCACAAACAGGAACACAGCCTCGAAGTGCAGGTTCCATTAATACAGTACTGGTTCAGCAACGAGCCTGAACTGGTTCCGATTATTATTGGAACGAACAAAAAAGACGACATCAGGAAGATCGCCGAAATACTCAGGCCGTGGTTCACACCCGATAACCTGTTCGTAATCAGCAGTGATTTTTCGCACTATCCTTCATACAAAACGGCAAACATGGTTGACAGGTCGACAGCCGATGCAATTGTTGCAGGCGACCCTGAAAAATTTCTGACCACACTCCGGAAGAATTCCCAGGCTGATGATCCGGGGCTGGTAACCAGCATGTGCGGATGGACATCGGGACTGCTGCTCCTTTACCTGGCCGAAGGGAACAGCAATCTTCAGTTCAGGAAGATTGATTACTGTAACTCAGGCGATTCAAAGTTCGGCGACAGGGAGGGTGTTGTGGGATACAACGCCATAGGGCTGTTTGAAAAACCGAAGGGCAGCATTACCGGAGAGAGACTGTCGGATGAGATCAGGTTCACTGATAAAGAAAAGACCGATCTGATCTCGCTTGCACGCAACAATATAAGGTCGCTGCTTTATGAAGGGAAAAGGATTGCCGTCGACAGGGAAAAACTGCCTGAAATATTCAATAAACCTCTGGGAGCATTTGTAACCCTGAAGATAAACGGCAACTTAAGGGGATGCATAGGAAAATTCGTCTCCTCCGACCCGCTGTATGAAGTGGTGCTGGAGTCATCGCAGTCGTCGGCTTTCGGCGATCCCCGGTTTTCGCGCCTTACAAAAGATGAATTTGCCGGAACGGACATGGAGATCACTGTACTCGGACCAATGAGGAAGATTGAAAGTATAAATGAAATAGAGCTTGGCCGGCACGGGATATATATAAAGAAAGATTACAGGTCGGGGACCATGCTGCCCCAGGTTGCAACGGAGAATAAATGGACGGTTGAACAGTTCCTGGGATATACCTCGCGCGACAAGGCGGGTTTAGGCTGGGATGGCTGGAAAAATGCTGACATATTCATCTACGAAGGCATAGTGATTGAGGAAGAGAAAAAGTGATCATGAACGATGAATCTTCTTCCAAAAGATTTGACCCGGGCACAGCCCTTTTTATCACAGGTTTCTTAAGTTCCTCCGTACAGCTCCTGTTGCTCAGGGAGATGATGAACATCACAGGAGGTTATGAGCTCATTGCCGGCGCCTTTCTGTGTTCATGGCTCATTGGTTCTGCCTTAGGTTCAGCCCTTGCCGGAGGTTCGGCTGTTTCAGGTATCGGAAAGACCTGCCTGTTATTCACAACAGGTCCCCTGCTTTCGATAATCCTGATGCTTTCGCTGGCCAGGCTGATCCTGAATCCCGGCGAGACTCCCTCATTTCCGGCCGGTCTGGTTTTCACCTTCCTGGCGCTTCTCCCCTTCTGTCTTTTATCTGGTTTTACCTTCATAAAGCTTACTCAGGCAGGAAAGGCATCCGGAAAAACTCCGGGTATTTCCTTTTCTGTCGAAACGGCCGGCGGAATTCTTGCCGGCGTCGTGATTTCTTTACCTGGTGCAGGAATACTGAACACATATCAGGCCCTTCTTATAATTACCCTGATGGGCATAACCTGGTCGCTGCTGACATTCTGCATCAAAAACAGGGCTGGAAAACTGGTTTTGAAAACAGGAGTATTGCTGCTTGTATCACTTATGATAATATTTCCTCCGGATTTCATCTTCAGACAGCTGCTGCTGAAGGGTATAAAGGTTACTGAAACCTTCGACACCCCATATGGAAATATCACCAGGGGGGAATATCACGGCGAGACAAGCACTTATTACAACCAGCGGCTGATCACTTACAGCAATGATGCTGCAGAAAGCGAGGAGGATATACACTATGGTATGCTTCAGACAGATGATCCCTCCGCCGTGCTGCTTATATCGGGATCAGCAGGATCGAGGATTAAGGAGATATCCAAATACAATATAAGGGAACTGGTGTATGTTGAACGCGATCCGGCTTTGTCGGCTGGTATTGAAAGCGATTCATATAATGAGACAGTGCTGCTTACGGTTATTAACGACGATGCCTTCAGCTACATCAGGGAGACAGGTAAAAAATTCGATGCTGTAATTATGCTTCTCCCCCCTCCTTCTTCACTTTCGCTTAACAGGTATTACACTGTTGAATTCTTCCGGTCGGTGAAAAAGATAATGAATGAGGGAGCAGCCTTCTCCTGTTCACCCGGCATCAATCCCAACTACTTCAACAGTGAGGCCGTCAGGCTTTACTCTTCGGTCAGCAACAGCATGAAGGCAGTTTTCGGAAATGTATTGCCAGTTGCGGGCAGCAAGCTCTACTTTATTGCTTCTGACAAAGAAATTTCAACTGCATTCTGCAGGCTGACAGATGAAAAAGGACTGAGTAACTCCTATGTCTGTTCCGATTATCTCTCCGACGACTTAATAACGGCCAGGTCGGAAGAAATCACTGCACTGATGGACAGCACTGTGAAGCCCAACAGATCGGCGGTTCCTGTCGCATGTTTTTACTATCAGTCATTCATACTAAGTATGGACACGGGTGCGAAGATACCCTCAATAGTTCTCCTTGTTGTACTCTTCGCATTATCGCTTCTGAACTTCAGGAAGGACACGGGGCTTATGTATTTCAGCGCATTAGCCCTTGCAGGATACGAAATAATACTGCTTCTGATGCTTCAGCTGACCATGGGCAACATGTATCGGGCAACAGGACTTATAATTGCCGGTCTGATGGCCGGTCTTGCCATAGGTTCGGGGAGCAGCCGGCTGTTTCGCACAGGAAGGCATCTGGCTATAAGAACATTTATACTTGTAGTGCTGTACGCAATCTCAGGTCTGCTGGCGGGGAAAATCCTGGCAATGACCTGGAAGCCGGCAATAACAGGGCTGTTGATACTTCTGGGATTTTTGCCGGCCGTAATAACGGGTAGTTTCTACAGGGATCTGACTTCAGGAGGAAACAATGTCAGGAATCCGTCGATGGTGTACAGTTCGGATCTTTCAGGATCAGCCATCGGGTTCCTTGCATTCTCGGGCATAGCCGTTCCCTTACTGGGAATAAGCATCTCGTTATATTTATTGCCTTTGCTGGCAGCAACAGGGTTTCTGTTTTATCTGGCATCCGAAAACCGCTAGTTTTTCGTATTTTTGGATTTGCAACTCCTTTTCCATGGAACGCAGAGAGTATAAGATAAGCAAAAGAAAATTCATAAGGCAGTGTGCAGCCTTGTCTGCCGGGATGTTGTGTCTTCCCGGTCAGGGATTGCTGGCTGAGACTGTCGCAGAAGACCAGAATGCGTTCAGAAGGGAGGCCATGTTTCAGGAAAAGACGGCCCGCGGGACCATGTGCCGGATCTGTCCCAACGAGTGTGTGCTGAAGGAGGGTGAACTGAGCCAGTGCAGGAACAGGAAGGTGATCAGGTCGGTGCTTTACACCCTGGCTTACGGGAATCCCTGTTCAGTGAATGTTGACCCGATTGAAAAGAAGCCGCTTTATCATTTTTTACCAGGCACCCGGGCTTTTTCGATAGCAACAGCCGGGTGCAACCTTGCATGCCTTAATTGCCAGAACTGGACCATATCGCAGACAGGACCGGATAAGACAAGGAATGTAAGCCTGATGCCCGACAAGGTAGTATCGGAATGTCTGGCAAAGAATTGCAGTTCAATAGCTTACACCTACTCCGAACCGGTTACATTTTATGAGTATGCCTTTGACACTGCGTTTCTTGCAAAGCAGGCCGGGATCAGGAACATATTCAAATCAAACGGTTATATCAATCCGGAACCTTTAAGAAAGCTCTGCACAGTCATCGATGCCGCCAATATCGATCTCAAATCATTCAATGACAGCACCTATCTGCGGCTTTCAGGCGGGAAGCTTCAGCCAGTTCTCGATTCCCTCAGGATTTACAGGGACATGGGAGTGTGGCTTGAGATCACCAACCTTATCGTACCGGGCTGGACCGACGACATGGATGAGATAAGGAAGATGTGCAACTGGCTGGCAAAGAACGGATTCAGCAATACTCCAATTCACTTCAGCAGGTTTCATCCCACATACAAGCTTGAACAACTCCCTCCCACCCCGGTGGAGGTACTCAACGCCGCTGTAAAGACAGCACGCGATGAGGGGCTGCAATATGTCTACACCGGCAATGTTCCCGGAAATGAGTTGTCAAACACAAAGTGTCCGGATTGCGGGACAGAACTAATAGTCAGGCAGGGGTACCGGATTGCCGCCAACACACTTGCCGGTAGGAAATGCAGCAAATGTGGAAAGGTGATTGACGGTATCTGGAGCTAAATCAAACCAATCAGATGAATCAGGCAGAAGCAAAGGGGCGCATCGAAAGACTGCGCAAGGAGATTGAAGAGCACAATCGGAAGTATTACGTTTTAAATCAACCTGTTATATCAGATTTCGAGTATGATCTTCTCATAAATGAGCTGGAAGCACTTGAGAAGAAGTATCCGGAATATGCCAACCCTGCCTCTCCCACCCTTAAGGTAGGAAGTGATATTGCAAAAGAGTTCAGACAATATGAACACAAATACCCGATGCTTTCGCTTGGCAACACATATAATTTCGATGAGCTTCGCGATTTTGATTCCAGACTCCGGAAATCGGTAACGGGTGATGTTGAATATGTCTGCGAACTCAAATTCGATGGCGCATCAATCAGCATTACATATATTAACGGGGTGATGTCGACTGCCCTTACAAGGGGCGACGGGACCAAAGGTGATGATGTCTCGGCAAATGTAAGGACGATAGGCAGCATACCGGCGGTTGTAAGCAGTTCTTTTATTCCCGGGGAGTTCATTGTGAGAGGTGAGATACTTTTGCCAAGGGCTGTGTTCCGGCGGCTCAATGAGGAGAGGGAAAAAGAAGGGCTGAACCTGTTTGCCAATCCCCGCAATGCGGCAGCAGGCACACTTAAGACACTCGATTCGTCAGTTGTTGCCTCCCGTAACCTCGATTGCATATTTTATTTTCTCCTGGGAGAGCAACTTCCATTCAGTACCCACTACGAAAATCTGAAGACTGCTGCCGGCTGGGGCTTCAAGATCGACACAAATACCCAGGTTTGCCGGAGCATTGAAGAAGTTATTCAGTTTATTACAGAGTGGGATGAAAAAAGAGAGAATCTGCCGTACGACACCGACGGAGTTGTAATAAAGGTGAATTCAATCGATCAGCAGGCAGAGGCAGGATACACTGCCAAATCGCCAAGGTGGGCAATTGCGTATAAGTACAAGGCTGAACAGGCACTAACCAGGCTGTTGTCGGTGGCATACCAGGTGGGAAGGACCGGAACGGTGACGCCTGTTGCCAACCTGGAGCCCGTTCAGCTTGCCGGAACTACGGTAAAAAGGGCATCACTTCACAATGCCGACCAGATATTCCTGCTCGACCTTCATGTCGACGACATGGTTTATGTTGAAAAAGGAGGAGAAATCATTCCCAAAATCGTTGGTGTGGACAGTTCGGTGCGCGGCGAGGCGAGCATGAGGATTGAGTTCATTGATAAATGCCCCGAATGCGGAACCGGGCTGGTGCGCAACGAAGGCGAAGCCAATCATTATTGTCCCAATTACCTTCACTGTCCGCCTCAGATAAAGGGAAGAATAGAACACTTCATAGGAAGGAAGGCAATGGATATCGACGGACTCGGGGAAGAGACGGTTGATCTGTTGTTCGGCAGGGGGCTTATCAGGACTGTTGCAGATCTTTACGCCCTCAGGGCTGAACAGCTGGTGCCACTCGAAAGGATGGGTGAAAAATCAGCAGCCAGAATTATTTCAAGCATAAAAGGATCGGTCAGCGTGCCATATCACAGGGTAGTATTTGCACTGGGAATAAGGCATGTGGGTGAGACTGTGGCAAAGACACTGGCTTCAGAATTCCCTTCAATTGAACAACTGATGTCGGCCGATATTGAAATGCTGACCGCCGTGAACGAAATTGGTCCAAGGATAGCCTCAAGCATTACTGCCTGGTTTGCTGATCCGGAGAATAATGAAATAATAAACCGTTTAAGGGCTGCCGGAATAAAAATGGCCGGCGGGGCCAAAAGTGCAGGTAAGGGAGATGCACTGAAGGGAAAAACAATTGTGATATCAGGTGTTTTCACGAAGCATACCCGCGATGAATACAAAGATCTTATAGAACGGAATGGAGGAAAGAACTCCTCATCGATATCCGGAAACACCTCATTTATACTTGCCGGAGACAACATGGGGCCCTCCAAAAGAGAAAAGGCCGAGGAGCTGGGAATTAAGATCATCGGCGAGGATGAATTTCTGCTCATGACAGGAGAATTTTAGCCGCGGCACATTGTTTTCATTTATAAAAAACTGTTAGGTTTGCACAATGGAATTATTAAGGAACCTTCGGATCAGAATCGGGAAAATGAAGCTGGCAGGCAGAACGGCCAGGATCAGGAGGAAACCGATATATATCAACTTTTTTCATATCAGAACCATCGGCATAATATGGGACGCTTCTAGGCCTGACGACTTCAGCGTCCTGACCAGGTTTCACCAGAAAATGGCTGAACAAAACAAGGATGTAAGGATACTTGGATATTTTCCGGAAAAAGAATTACCTGACCGGTACACCGCGATAAGATACTTCACATGTATTAAAAAGACCGAGTTGAATTTTTTCTATTGCCCTGCTCATCCGGATGCGGAATCTTTCATAAATACAAAATTCGATTTACTTATAGATATCAATTTCATGGACCTCTTTCCTCTTTTCTATGCCAGTTCACTATCGCAGGCAGGAATAAAGGTGGGGCTTTCAGGAGAGAACCCCGAGACGTCTCAATTCGACCTGATGATATCGATGAAGAGCCCGGTAAATACAGAGAAGTACCTTGATCAGGTACTGTATTACCTCGGCATGATCAATTCCGAATCAGCCAGGAAAGCAGTATAATTATTTAAAAAATGAAAAAATTAAAAGGAACCGGAGTTGCAATAGTTACGCCGTTTAAAAGTGATTCGAGCATTGATTTTGCCGCCCTGGGGCGCGTCATAAACCACGTCATTTCCGGGGGAGTCAATTATATAGTTGTTCTTGGCACTACCGGGGAAACGCCCACCCTGTCGAAGGATGAGAAGCAGGCTGTAGTATCGTATGTTATTGAGTATGTTGACAGCAGGGTTCCGCTGATTGTTGGAATCGGAGGAAACAACACCCAGGAGGTTGTGAATAGTATCAGGCAGGCGGACCTTACGGGGATCGATGGTGTCCTTTCGGTGGCCCCATACTACAACAAGCCAACGCAGCGAGGGTTGTTCCAGCACTTCAAGGCTATTGCGACATGGTGTCCTGTCCCGGTAATAGTATACAATGTGCCGGGTCGTACCGGATGCAATTTAACTGCAGACACCTGTCTTGAGCTGGCTCACAATTGTGAGAACATCACAGGTGTAAAGGAGGCCAGTGGCGATATCGGCCAGATAATGAAAATTATAAAGAGCAAACCTGAAAACTTCGACGTGATATCCGGTGATGACATGTTAACAATTCCTGTTATTGCTGCCGGGGGTTCGGGTGTCATTTCCGTTCTGGCAAATGCGTTTCCTGCTGCCTGTTCTGAGCTTGTCAGCCACACTTTGAGAAACAATCTTAAATCGGCGAGAGAGATACAGTTTCGTTATCTCGAGATGATAGACCTGCTTTTTGCCGAAGGTAATCCGGCCGGCATTAAAGCCATGCTCAGCGTACTGAATTTATGCAGCAACAATCTCAGGCTTCCGCTTGTTCCGGTCAGCAGACCGACATTGACAAAGATTCAGAAGGCTATTGAGGAAGTAACCAGGACCTGATCACCGGGGAGGTACCTGACCTGCGGGAGCTGATGGCTGGGAGATACCGTGGCAGTTCTTGTACTTCTTTCCGCTGCCGCATGGACAGGGATCGTTTCTTCCCACCTTCTTTTCAACCCTGACAGGTTCCACCTTCTGATTCTTTTCCTGAGGAGCTCCCCCGCCGCCTGTGTTGCTGTACTGGGAGAAATCGCTCTTTGAAGTCCGGTATTTGCTCATATCAACCTGCCTTTTGCGCTGTGCCTCTTTTACCTGATCAGGATCCTGAGTGGGTATAGAACCCTTCATGAGTGTACTGACGACATCCTTGTTCGTTTTTGCAATTACGGTCTTGAATAGCTCAAACGACTCGAATTTGTAGATCAGGAGCGGGTCTTTCTGCTCATAGGTTGCATTCTGAACCGATTGTTTAAGCTCGTCCATTTCACGCAGATGTTCCTTCCAGATTTCATCGATAGTGGCAAGAACAACGGTTTTTTCATAGGCCTTTGCCAGTTCCCTGCCTTCTGATTCGGCCGTTGCCTTAAGGTTGGTAACAACCTGGAAGACCCTGACTCCGTCGGAAATAGGGACAACCACATTTTCATATACATGTGACATTCTCTCGTAGACATCCTTCAGGACGGGGTAGGCCTGATTTGATATCGCCTCGACCTTCCTCTTATAAGTATCGAGGACCTTTGCATATACTTTATCAGTAACCTGCTGGGCACTGTCCTTTACAAAATCCTGTTTGGGAACAGGAGAATCCATTGAAAACGAACGTATAAGGTCGAATTCGAAATTTTCAAAATCACCATCCTTATGATAAGTCTCCACAAGGTTCTCGGTAACGTCGAACATCATGTTCGCAACATCGACCGATAGTCTTTCACCAAGCAGTGCATGTTTTCTTTTCTTATAGATGACTTCCCTCTGGGAATTCATCACGTCATCATACTCCAGAAGCCTTTTCCTTATTCCGAAGTTATTCTCCTCAACCTTTTTCTGGGCACGTTCGATCGATTTGGTAATCATCGGATGCTGAATCTCCTCTCCATCCTTCAGACCGAGCTTATCCATTATGCCGGCGATCCTTTCCGATCCGAAGAGCCTCATCAGTTCATCCTCGAGCGAAACGAAGAACTGGGATGAGCCGGGGTCTCCCTGCCGGCCTGATCTTCCCCTCAGCTGGCGGTCGACGCGGCGCGATTCATGTCTTTCAGTTCCAATTATAGCAAGTCCGCCTGCCTCCCGTACCTCGGCTGTCAGTTTTATATCGGTACCACGGCCGGCCATATTGGTTGCAATTGTTATTGTTCCCGTCTTTCCGGCCTCTGCTACTATTTCAGCCTCTCGCTGGTGAAGCTTGGCATTCAGGACATTATGCCTGAGTCCCTTCATTTTCAGCATCCTGCTGAGCAGTTCTGAAATCTCCACTGATGTTGTGCCGACAAGAACAGGGCGTCCGATCTTGTTCAACTGAAGAATCTCATCAATAACAGCGTTGTACTTTTCCCTTTTGGTTTTATAAACAAGGTCCTCCCTGTCGTTCCTTATAATCTTTTTGTTGGTCGGAATCACAACCACATCAAGCTTATAGATGTTCCAGAACTCTCCGGCCTCAGTCTCCGCCGTTCCTGTCATACCGGCGAGCTTATGATACATCCTGAAATAGTTCTGCAGGGTTATTGTAGCATAAGTCTGGGTAGCCTCTTCAACCTTTACATTCTCCTTGGCTTCAATGGCCTGGTGCAGACCGTCGGAGTAGCGGCGGCCCTCAAGTATCCTTCCTGTCTGTTCGTCGACTATTTTAACCTTGTTGTCGATCACCACGTATTCTACATCGTTGTCAAAAAGGGTCCATGCTTTAAGAAGCTGAGTCATTGTGTGGACGCGCTCGGATTTTACTGAATAATCCTGAAGGAGTTCGTCCTTTCTTCTGAGTTTTTCCCTCTCTTCCAGTCCGGCTTTTTCAAGATCGGCAATTTTCGAACCCACATCGGGAAGAACGAAGAAGCTTGCATCCTGAACAGAATCGGAGATCAGGTCGAGGCCTTTTTCGGTGAGTTCAATTGAATTGGCCTTTTCATCAATAATGAAAAATAGTTCATCGGTGACCTTGGGCATCTCCTTGCTGTTATTCTGCATGAAGAAGTTCTCAGTCTTCTGAAGGAGGGTTCTGTTTCCTTCCTCGCTCAGAAACTTTATCAGTGCATTGTTTTTCGGAAGTCCCTTGTAAGCCCTGAGGAGCAGTTTTCCGCCTTCTTCGTTATTACCTTCGCCGATCAGTCTCTTTGAATCAGCAAGTATCTGGGTAACCAGCCGCTTCTGTGCGCTGACGAGTTTGTCGACCTTTGGCTTCAGTTCATCGAACTGCTGAGTATCGCTTTTTGCCGTGGGTCCTGATATTATAAGAGGAGTACGGGCGTCATCGATGAGCACCGAGTCGACCTCGTCGACGATGGCGTAATGATGTTTCCTCTGGACAAGGTCCTCGGGATTTATTGCCATGTTATCCCTCAGGTAGTCAAAACCGAATTCATTGTTGGTGCCGAAAGTAATATCGGCATTGTATGCCTTGCGCCTTGCTGCTGAATTAGGCTGGTGCTTGTCGATGCAGTCAACCGTGAGCCCGTGAAATTCATACATCGGTCCCATCCATTCAGAGTCGCGTTTTGAGAGGTAGTCGTTTACCGTAACGATATGGACGCCTCTGCCGGCCAGCGCATTAAGGAATACGGGAAGGGTGGCAACGAGTGTTTTCCCTTCACCTGTAGCCATCTCGGAAATTTTTCCCTTATGGAGGGCTACACCTCCGATGAGCTGAACATCATAGTGGACCATATCCCACACTATCTCATTTCCTCCTGCAAGCCATTTGTTGCTCCAGACAGCCTTGTCGCCCTTTATTACAATGCTTTCCCTTGTTGCTGCAAGATCCCTGTCGTACTGAAGTGCCGTTACCTCGAGAAAATCGTTCTCCTTGAATCTCCTTGCGGTCTCCTTCATAATGGCAAACCCTCGCGGGACAAGTGAATCGAGAGTTTTCTCAATCTTCTCTTCAATAAGTTTCTCCAGCTTGTCTATCTGATTGTAATGCTCCTCTTTCAGGTCAACATCCTCCTCTTCCTCCGCCTTATGCCTCAGAGTTTTGATCTCATTTTCATCAGGTCCAAGAGCTTCCATCAATTCCCTTTTCAGAGTGAAGGTAAGCTCCCTGAGCTGGTCATTTGAAATATCTTTAAGCTTGTCGTATTCCTGAAGCACTTCCTTTACAAAGGGAGTAATCTCCTTGATGTCCCTTTCATACTTATTGCCGAGGAACAAACCAAGCATTTTATTGACAAAATCCATCTATAATAGTTTTTACAATTTCTGAAAATATCCCGCAAAATTACTCTTTTTCGCAAAGGTTGTCAATAACACCTCGTTTATATTGGACCGGGAGTTGCAACTGTCCGGGTAACTGCAAAGCCAAAGCCCGGCAACCAGCTTATCTATTGTCAGTTACCGGGCTTAAGTATATTGTCCCGAAAAATAATTAACGGGAATCATTTTTGTGCCGAAATAGTTTTCCCAATACCTATTTCTCAGTTCTTGAATTTAAAAGATCACGATCGAACGGATAGAGAAATTGCTTGCCTCCAAGTCTCAGTTTGTCAAGAATGGCATTTGCACTGGATTCTTCCTCGATCTGTTCTGCAACATACCATTGAAGGAAATTATTTGTTGTATAGTCTTTCTCCGCGAGTGTAAGTTCGACCATTTCGTTGATGCTTGCTGTAATGAATTCTTCGTGTTTCAGAACCTCTTCAAACAGCGACTGAACGCTTTCAAACTCGACCGGAGGTTTTCCGAAAGCAGGGACAATCGCCTTGCCACCCCTGTCGTTGACAAATTTTATCAGTTTAAGCATGTGCTCGCGTTCCTCATCGGCCTGGGCATACAGCCAGCCTGCAGTGCCCGGAAAACCTTTGGTTTCGGCCCATACAGCCATTGCAAGGTAGAGGTTTGATGAGTATCCTTCTCTTTCAATCTGACGGTTGCAGATATCTTCAACTTTTTTCTTCAACATATTTTTTTGAGTTTAGATTTGACTGTTTAACAATTTAAGAAACCTATTGTTCGATTTTAAGCAGCTCTTCAATCCGGGCTACAAGGTCATTTACAGCAAAGGGCTTTGAAAAGACAGCATCTGCCCCAAGGGCCTTGGCCATCTCGAGATAGTTCCCCGGGCCGGCTTTTCCCTCGCCGGATATAGCGATAACCCTGATTCCTTTTTTAAGTTCCCGCATCATCATAATTACTTTCAGGCCATCTTCTTCAGGCATGAGAAGGTCGGTTATCACAAGGTCGGTAAGGCCGGGTTTGAAGTTTATCAGCGCCTCCCTGCCGTTATCTGCTTCAAGTACCGGGTTATTTTTCAATATGCCGTTTTCGTCATCCACCGGTCAGAACATATACAAGTATTTTACGGAATATCAAGATTAAAGGCCTTTTTAAAATCCTTTAGTCCGGGGTATTTTGTAACCAGGTGATTGTACTTCTGTTCATCCGAATAGATAATTCCGTTGGTTTCAGAAAGATCAACCGTTGTAGTGATTTCTATTTCGCCAGGTTTGAACCTCTTCTGCAGGAAAGCGGAAAGGCGGGGTTTGTAGTTCAGGACAAAAAGGTCCTTCTGTGCGGCATTTGAAAGATGGACGGTTATTCCTGCATCCTCATTTATTTCCGTCTTAACCGTTTTGAACATGCTGACAACCCTGGCGCCCTCCCCTTTCAGTGAATCGGTGAATTCCTTCCAGGCTTTATCAAACGATTCAGCCGTAAGTTCTTCTCCCGGAACCGGAACCTGATCCTCCTGTTTCGCTTCCGGGGCCTTTTCGACAGCCTGATCAATTACCTGTGCATTATCTTTCTTTTCTTCTGAAATGATATCCCTTATAGAGAATGACCGTGTTTGTTTTTCGATTACGGGTGCATGCTTTCCGCCGGGATGTTCAGTTTCTTTGGTCCTGAAAGCTTCCGGATGTTCCGCGGTTTCCCTTATTATTCCCGACTTTGAGGGATATGGGATCTCTTCTTCCTTTTTGGCTATTTCAGGCTTTTTTTTTTCCGTCACTTCAGTTGCGGCTGAATTCAGACGGGATAACCTGATAAGAAACAATTCGACATGAAGGCGGGGATTTTTGCTCGCCTTGTATGACAGATCAGTACTGCTTCCAAATTCCAATGCCTTAAAGACAAACTCCTCTGAGCAGTTCCTGGTCTGCTCGAGGTATCTCTGCCGGATAGCAGGGGTTGCCTCAAGGAGTTTCAGGGTGATCTCATCCTTGCTTACAAGAAGATCGCGGAGGTGACTGCACAGGCCCGAAATAAAATTATGCCCGTCAAATCCCTTTTCGAGAACATCGCTGAAAATCGTAAGAACTGAAGCAACATCTCCTTTAAGTGCAGCTTCAACAGTCCTGAAATAATATTCAAAGTCAAGGACGTTAAGATTCCCAATGACGTCCTTGTATGTAATAGTTTTTCCGCACAGGCTGACTATCTGGTCAAAGATGGAAAGAGCGTCCCTGAGAGCCCCGTCAGCCTTCTGTGCAATAATATGAAGAGCCTCCTCCTCGGCAACAACACCCTCATTGGAAGCTACGTATGCCAGGCGGGCAGCAATATCCTCAATCCGGATCCTGTTGAAATCGAATATCTGGCAGCGGGAGAGGATGGTAGGGATTATTTTATGTTTTTCGGTAGTGGCAAGAATGAAGATGGCATGTGAAGGCGGTTCCTCAAGGGTTTTAAGGAAGGCATTGAACGCCTGGGTTGAAAGCATGTGAACCTCATCGATTATGTAGATGCTGTATTTACCGACCTGAGGAGGGATTCTCACCTGGTCGGTAAGGTTCCTGATGTCTTCTACCTTATTGTTGGATGCGGCATCGAGTTCATGTATATTGAACGATCGCAGAGTATTGAACGACAGGCATGATTCACAGGCATCACAGGCTTCGCCATTTTCCCGCAGGTTACTGCAGTTGATAGTCTTGGCAAATATCCTTGCGCAGGTTGTTTTACCAACCCCCCTGGGACCGCAGAAAAGGTAGGCCTGTGCCAGATGGTTCCCTTTAATTGCGGCTTTCAGTGTATTTGTAATCGTATCCTGCCCCACCACCATATCGAAGGTCGCCGGCCTGTATTTTCTTGCTGATACTATGAAATTTTCCATAAACCTGTTGACTCCAGCCCGAATGAAATTTGATGAAACACAAATATAATCAAAAAGCATTCTGCCTGAAAATGGAGGAACAAATTAACCCTGGCGGGATGGTCCCGAAGGAATGCTTAATTCATCCATTTCTTTCAGTATTAAAATCATGCAAAAATTTTTCTTTATTGAAAAATATTGTACTTTTGCGAGCCAAAATCATTAAAAACAAAAACAGTTAACTATTATGTTGAATCAGTACGAAACCGTTTTCATTGCAACTCCCGTTTTGTCTGAGAACCAGATGAAGGAAGCGGTACAAAAATTCAAGAAGGTCATCACCGAAAACGAAGG
>JAVEXG010000080.1:0-15670 GCA_034004115.1 Bacteroidales bacterium
CCCCCTCTCTCCGCAAAGCCAAAATACCTCCCTTCCATTTGGAAGGGATTTTTATTTTCATCCAATAAGGGCCATGCTCGCATGAGCAACCCCGTATTTCACGGATTATATCTCGCCCCAAGCACAAGTTTATCACCCGAGTCATCTATCTCATATAGTTGCGGCTTACGCGGTCCGTTTCCTTCTGAATGATGGATAATAAAAAGCCGCTTACCCTCAAATGTGGTGAATATCATTCCATGTCCGGAATTATCGCCCTTGAAAGACTCCTGTTCCTGAACCCATGGACCTTTTAATTTTCCTGATACAGAATAAGCTACACCCTGGGCATATCTGTGATCTCCCCAGCTTGACCATAGCATTCCGAGTTTACCGGTCTTTGTGCGGAACATCTGTGGTCCGTCGGTAACCCATCCCGGCATCTTCATGCCAAAAGTAGCTTCACCGATGCTGTTCATCTCCTTTGACCAGGCGGCCTCACTGGCACGAAATACTGTCGTTGGCTCAGCAGTCCGATGGGTCAGATCCTTTGAGAGGGGCATAAAATCCATGGTTCCGTCAATTAACTGGGTCCACTCATGAACGAATACCATATATGTTGTGTCATTCTCGACATAGAGAGTGCCATCAATTATATCCCAGTCTTCAGGACCGAGACAGAATTCATGTTCAGCTACCAAAGGCTTGAAAGGTCCTTCGGGTGAATCGGCTACCAGGAGCTGAGTCTGATTGCGCGGCACATTGTACCGGCGGGGAACTTGCTGGATCACAATGCTGTGATCGCTCCATGTACCTGCATAATAGTATTTTCCCCCGATATGGTGAATCTCGGCCGCAGCTACCCAAAGCCCATCCATCCATGTTCCCTTAAGGTCTATAATTGGGTATGGGCCGGTCCACATTTTAAGATCCTTACTTTTGTACAGGCGGCCACCGGTGCCTGTAAGATAATACGTACCGGACTTTTCATCGGGGTAAATAAAGGGATCACTCATTGAAATATCATCAATAGAAACAGTCTGGATTTGCGGTTCCGGACGAGGCGGCCTGAACGCCGGCATCTGGCCGCCAGCACCGGCAGCGGGAATGGGTCCGCCGAAATTATTTTGTCCCGGATTGGCCGGAGGAGCCTGCTCCCCCCTTGCAATCTGCTTTTTCTCTTTTGCCTGAGTTTGCGCTTCGGCTTGACTAATATTGCACAAAATCACGACAAATGCAATACATGCAGCCAGTACTGAAAATCTGCTTAATTTCTTCATGATTCTTTCGGTATTAATAATTTGGCTTTCGATTCCGTATTAAATCTTATGTTAATTGCCGCCGGATCAAGGCATGGGCACAAAGAGACTCTTCTGCATGATAACTACCAGGTCCTCAAAACTGTCGGGCTGCGGGATAACCCATCGTGAACCGAATACCAGTTTGGGTATTCCACCCATTCCGTTCTGCAGGGTCTGTCCGTAAATTCCGGTGGTAGTCTGTAAATACGTATCGATCCAGGGATCTTCCAATAAACTATTGAATTTATCCTGGCCCACCAGCTCAATTGCTTTTGCCCTGGTGGCTTCAGGACTTCTTGGCAGCCACCTGTCACCGGATTCAAAGGTGAACATCCAGTTTTCGAATTCAGGAAAAACCTCCCTGTCAGCAAGCCACACGGCCAGCCCGATCTTTGTCAGTTCGCATGAGTTTCTGAACTGATCCGCATCTTCGGGGATGTACGGGTTGCATTGGGTATTCAAAGGGGAAGGACAAAGTGCAAAAGCCAGCTTCCCTGAATAACTGTTTACAGCCTCATCAAGCATAAAATGCAATTTCTGGCAATGGGCACACTGATAATCAAACAATAAGGATACAACATAAGTTGCATCCGGAGGTCCGATCACAGGTACGTTATTGTAATCAATTGCTGTAACACTTTTGTCGGACTCTCCATCAATGTAAACGGTCCCTGAAGTAAGGATAACCTGGGAAATGACAAGTAAGCCTGAAAGAACCAGACCGGCCAGAAACCTGAACAGGACAGCAAGGGGACGAATATTCTGACCTGTTAAATATTTAACAGCCCTCCGGATTATAAGTACTGCCAGGAGCATCCCGGTGATGTGCGTAATCATGCAAAAGGTGCAAAAGTCCCCAATGATCCATTTCTGTACGATTGTGAACCATATGGCACTTCCGGCAACCGAACCGGCCAGTACCAGCATCATACTCCAGGCCAGGCGCCGGATCGGTACCTCTGTAGCCGGACCAATAAAAATACCGGCAACCAGCATTGAGAGATAGACTCCCACTGCCAGACCACTGACTGGCAATATCCCCGCAATCTTCGACCACTGGCTGCTGAGGACCTGTTCACAGGGGCTCCCGCCGCCGCAGCCGATCATGGGTCCGCCAGCCAGATAATGCCAGCTCATGATTGCGCTCAATACCAGTGCCAGAGTGTTCAATACCACAAGTATCCACCTCCACCAGGGCCAGTATTTTTCTGTTGTCCTCACTGAGGTTTCCTGAAATATTGATTTGGCTCACCCGGCGTTGGAAGACTACCGGCTATCAGGGATCCGCTCTCATGAGCCATAGTCAACGGACCTGCAAGGGTTATTCCGCTTCCGGATACCTGTGAACCTGCAGCATGGCCAAACCTGAGAGATGTGGTAACGTTGACAGTGTCTGCCGGTATATTTCCGGGTGTTCCCCAAAAACGACGACGACCGGGAGCTACTGAAGCAATAACAACAGTCTCACTGTTTCTGCCACTGCCAATTGTGACAGACTGTCCGGGATTAAAGCCTTCCGCACTTGCAACCAGGATGACTTTCTTTCCTGCTGTTGCGGAAGCGCCGACTGTTGTGCCCCCGGGGGTTCCGACAGCTGAAATAACTGCAGTCTCGCTGTTTGTTCCTTTTCCTATAATTATCTTCTGACCAGGGTATAAGTCTGCCACACTTGCGACCTTGATATTGGTTGAACTGGCTGCTGCCGGGGCCAATATTGTGATACTGTTTTGTAATAAGAAATCGCGGCAATTGAAGTCGCTGTCAGCACCGTCCGGATATCGGCCAGCGCTTCTGTCGGGCATACTGGCAGGCATACCAGGATCCATCCTGAAGCCTCTGCCGATACCGGGAGAACTTACAAAGCAACCGCTCGCACCGGCTCCCGATTCTGCCTGGTAGCCTTCGGCTGCCCAGGGATCGACCAGGCCGCCATAATTAAGACCGTCAACAACGATTCCATTTGCATCACGCAACACCATGCTGCCGGCACCAGGTGAAAGAACGGGACCGCCAAACCACTGGCCGGGCGCAATAGTTCCGTGGTAGCCTGCAGTAGTAACCTTTTCGTCCAGTACAACTTCGTCAATATCATGATTGCCGGCCAGGGGCTGATCAAGCGTGATGCTGGAACTGAGTGCCAGTACAGGCTCATTGCTCGAATGGGCAAAGGCAGCTGCCGGCTGGAAACTGATCCCGGTTCCCCTTACACTGAATGGCATGTTGGAAGCATGGTCGAACTTCAACGCTTCAGCCAGGTCGAGTCCCGTTCCAGGATCCTCTGTATCCTTCAGGGGACCATTGAAAGTGCTGCGAACGGACTGCGTGCCGACATTCGTCACGGTGACAGTCTCGATCCCGTGACCTTCACTGTCAATGTCCAGTCTGATCTTGTCACCAACCGATATATTGGCAACTGAGGATACCTTGATGTTTTTATCGCCGGCTTTTGCGTCCATTGACAGCCAGGCTTGAGTGCCGGGCTTGCCAACATTTGTGATTGTGACCACTTCATATTTTTCAATAGCCTGGGCAACAGTGGGATATGTCGCACCATAACCGATGGCCATTTTCTGCCCCGCTTCGAAACCAGCTACACTTGTGACAGGAATATTGTCAGAACCTTCAGGGATAGTGATTACCGGTCCGTCGGGAAGGGGCTGCCACACTGTTGTTGAGCCTCTGGGTCCGCCACGTGGTCCTCCGCCGAACGGTGAAGCAGGAGCCTCAGGCTGGGCAGGTACGGTTATACTGACTATAGTGCGTTTCTCCACATCTGAACCCGTGCCGATTTCAATAACATCTCCAACGGACATACCTTCTGTATTTCTTACGTAGATTGTTGACTCACCCTTCTTTGCAGGAACAGCCAGTCCTGAATTGGAGAGGCCCAAAAGATAGAAACCCCTGGCAGCAAGCTTTGTTCCTGACGGAATTTTGACAGGTGAGAAGACAGGCATCTGAGTCGCATGCTGGGTTAGAGTCCAGCCTGAAATATCTGCTTCGCTTTCACCGGCGTTATATAGTTCTATAAATGTATTAGTTGAATTAACAGAAGAACCATCGCTTATGCGGAACTCATTAATCTTTACCGGATTAACGTTCCTCACTTTTTCAACAGCAGTTTCCGATTGATTTCTGCCCGAAACGTTGGTCCACGAGGCGGTACCAACAAGGTCACCGTTGAAGATCTCTGATCCTGAAGTTACATTGAAGGTTGCACTCACGCTTGCACCAGGAGCAATCGGTTCAGTGAACTTCTTTGTTGTTTCGGCGGAGCCCGGGACTGCTGATTTCCATCCGCCGGGTACGGTTATGCTCAGGGTGAGGTCATTAACAGGGGCACCGGTGGTATTTGTGAATCTCACAGTAGTGTTCTGCGATGACGATGGGGAAAATGTCTGAAGTCCTGCCGGAGTGTCGATAGTCTCTGCCGGAGCAATGCTCAGACGCTGCACATCATACTTTGCGGCAACAATATTAGCCTGTATCTTCTGATATGTTTCCAAAGTTGGAAAAGTGCCCGGGGCTGTCATTGCACCTTCGTAGAAAGTGCCCTGTGAGCCGACGCTGTTGTCGCCTCCGTTTCCCAGGAGGATGGCTCCCTGCTTGCGCATCGGATCATAACTGTTTCTGTCATTTATAATACGCGGTCCGTCGAACATCACTTTCAGATCGCCCTGCTGCGCGTCGCCGCCCAATGCTCTCCAATGGTGCGGTTCGCCATCAGCCGAAGCAGTTACAAACCGCCAGGTGATGGAAGGCAGGTCGGGACAGTATTTATCGTTTGGCGAAGGATTGACACAACCCACCAGGTTGTTCTCCTGGTCAGTCATGATCCAGGGACCTGGGGTCTGTCCGCGATACCATGCAGTGGCGTTTCCGTAGTATGTGGTTTCCATCGTACCGTCGCCGTCGTCGCGGCTGTCAGTCTCGGCGTTACCGTAATCGAAACAGCAGCCTGAATTATAGTGGTGTCCGTTTATAACCCAGTATTGACCTTCTGCCTGATCGTCGACGGCTGTACCAACAGGGTCGTCGTCGCGGAGGCCCATGCCCGGTTCGATAAAGATACCGTAAACCTTGTGCCCCATGAGTGTAACCGGGGCCATGTCAGCAATCGGCAGGTTATTAAACCCACCCATGGCCGGACCACTGAATCCGCCGCGTGGTGCCTGAGTAAGATGATTCCCTTTACCTGACTGGTCATAAAGAACAGTGATCCAGCAATAGGTATCGGCGCAGAATTTATCCTGAGCTGCAGCATCAGCATATCCGCCAGGGTCGCCCTTACCTGACCGGACCACGCCTATATCCAGTGTCTTGCCGTCCGACTGGCGCATGACCTGGTATAAGGGACCGTTATATGAGGAGTACAGAGCTCGTGTGCTGCTGTGAGCAGCCACGCATGGATTTCCTGCAGCGGCGTAGATATCACACGGACCTTCCGGTCTGGAGGAAGATGAATTGCACCCTGTCCCGGCCAGCATGATCACCGTCATAATCGTAACAGGCAGTACGAGGGCAAGGGAAACAACGATTAAAAAACTACTTTTCTTTTTCATTTGGTTACTGGATATTTTACAGGTATATCTTATTAATTTAACAAATGTGCAAGCTCATACAGTCTGCGATGCCAGACTTGTAACTCTAAATCTTCTATATTCACAGGCTTTTCCGCATCACATCAGTATCCCCGCCAGACTGGCCGAAATATATGAAGCCATTGTTCCGCAGATCATTGCCTTGAATCCAAGCCGGGCCAGATCAGCCTTACGTGAGGGAACCATCGCCCCTATACCTCCGAGCTGAATTGCTATAGAACTGAAATTTGCAAATCCGCAAAGGGCAAAACTTGCTATTACTATTGATTTCGGACTGAGTGCGCCCTGCTGTATCATCGGTGCCAGATCGGAATAAGCAACAAACTCATTGATAACCATCTTGGTTCCCATCAATGAACCCACATCGAATGATTCTGCCACCGGAACACCCATTACAATTGCAAACAGCGAAAAGAAAGCTCCGAATACATCCTTAAGCCTCAGACTGTTTACATCAAGTCCGATGAAATCGAGTGACAGTCCTGTCCATCCGAGGAAGAGACCGAAATATCCAAGAAGGGCATCTACCAGTGCCACAAGGGCGATGACGCCTATAAGCATTGCAATCACGTTAATCGAAATGGTCATCCCGTCGCTTGCCCCATGCGAAATGGCATCCATAATATTGGTTTGTTCCTTTTTCACTTCAATCTTCACAACTCCCTTGGTTTCGGATTCCTGGGTTTCGGGGAACACAATTTTTGATATCACAAGGGCCCCTGGCGCCGCCATAAGGCTGGCAGCAAGAAGATAAGAAGCAGGAACCCCCATTGAAATATAAACCGCCATTACACCCCCCGCTATGCACGCCATACTTCCGGTCATCGAAGCAAGAAGCTCCGACATCGTCATCCCCGACAGATACGGCCTTATCATTATCTGCGCCTCCACCTGGCCAACAAATGCACTCGCCACATTCGACAGGGCTTCACTTCCGCTCACCCTCATCGCCCAGTGCATGAAACGTGCAAGCATGGCAACAACCCGCTGCATTATCCCAACATGATAGGCCATGGCTACCAGGACACAGACAAAGATAATTGTGGGAAGGAGAGTGAACAGGAATACGCCGCCGCTTACAATCGCAGGAGGTAAAATCTCCGAAACCTTTGTCAGATCACCAAAAACAAAAAGGCCCCCTTCCTGCGAAAAGTCAAGCAGTTTATTGATGACCTTGCCAAGCCATGCAAAGATGCTCTGACCAACAGGCACCTTGAGGATAAAAATTGCAAGCGCCAGCTGAAGCAGAAGACCTGTAATAACAAGCCTCAGATTAATGGCTTTCCTGTTATTCGACCACAAAAATGCCAGACCGAGAATTATGATGATTCCAATAATACCAGTGAATCGTGACATGCAGGAATGAATTAGTTTAGAGTATGACTCAAACCTACATTTTTTTTTGATTCAATGTAACCCTTACCGGGAAAAAGATGCTATGTGTAAACAGCTATCTGGCCCTTGCGGGGAACTGCCCTGTAAAGGATCTTTGCATCAGCCTTTGGCAGTCTTATCTTTATGAAGGGATGATATTCGGGAACCCGGAGCATTGCCATACTCTTCATGTAGCTCCATGTGGTTCTGAACCGGTCCCTGAGGTCAAAAAAGAATAACTGACGCTTGTCGCTTCTCAGCGTGTCAGTGGTTTGATAAACATAAATCCTGATTCCGTTGTCCATTCCCAGGATATAATTGACAGGCTCATAATCGGAAGTGTCGGGAATAATATCAGGTTTGAATTCACTTGTATCCTTTGGAGCCATTTTGATCATCAAAGGTTCCTTCTTTATTGTCGCCAGATCGCTGACAATGTTCATTGGTGACGACAGCATCGACGAAATTGCGTATTCATCCGTCCTGCGAAGGATTCCGCTTACCCTGTAACTGTTGATCCTGACGGAATGCACAGTGACACCGCTTATTTCAAGGTTTGCTGTGCTGTCGGAAAGATTTAGCGTCATATAAACCGAATCCGTTTCAGCCATACTTGTTCTGGCCTGGAGATATGACTTTTCCTTAAGTAACACCATATAGGATGAATCTCGGTACAACCTTTCATCAATCTTGTTCTCTGAAGATTCTTCGGGACCATACTTAAGCCGTATAGAATCCAGCTTCCGTCCCGGAGCCATCAGCGACATTATCGTGAAATATCCCAGTATCACAGTAAGGATCACCCCTGAAACAATAAGCGGGTTCTTTCTCCTTTTCATTCCGGCTTCCTCGTTTTGCTCTTCCATAATTCTGCCTTATCTGAAATCAGAAAATATAAACTTTCGAACCAATCGCAAGAGTGTTGTAAATAGCCTTCAGGTCCTCGTCGTTAAGCCTGATGCAGCCATGAGTAACGGGCATGCCGAGAAAGCGCTTGTAAAGAGTCCCATGAATAAGGTAACCATCGCCGATGCTGAGCGCATAGTCCCCAAGCACTCCATATTCATACCTGGAGTGATGAGTGGCAGCCGGAATGGGAAGGCCTTCTTCAACAAAGGCCCAGTCGGGCTTTCTCCATACAGGCGATGTGATCTTGCCCTGTATACGGTATTTTCCCTTAGGAGTCTTAAACACCCATTTTCTTTCGCCCTCAGCCTTCAGCATAGTGTAACTTCCCGAACTGCAGAATCCTTCCCTTATCAACTTTTTGTTCCGGTAAAGGAAGAACCTGTTATCGGTTGTATTAATAACAATATATGACTGCCCTGATGTATAGGAGGCGTATTTTTTTGAAAGCCTCTGAACATCCCTCGACAGGGCTGATATCTGCTTTTTGTAGTTCTGATCTTCCCTGAGTTCCGGGTCATTGTTTAGCCCGGGGTTATGTTTCGAAAGTGCCTCCTGCATGCCAGGCACACCATAAATTACAAATACCGACAGTAAAAGGAATGCGACGATACCCGCAAGCACAAGTAAAGCCTTTTTTAGCTTTTCGTTCATATCTGTCCTGTTGTCATCCATAAAATTGTCATTCGTGAAGCTTGTCAAGACTGATTGTTGATCCGACTATGGTCACCGGGGTGCCCTCCCTTGCGATCCTGAAAACAACGTCCATTTCTTCATTCGTCAGGGAAATGCATCCTTCCGTCCAGTCGTATCCCCTTCCGCCTTCACCGTGGATTTCGATAAGACTTCCTATTCTGGCCGTTTTTGGAAGAGTCCCGCCTGAAACAGCCTTTCTGAACTCCGCCTTGTCGGTCTCATTAGGATAGTCGATCAGAAGTGCCTTGTGATATTTCGTTCTTCCGCTGCCGAACTTCCTTACAACCTTGTACATACCCTCCGGAGTTGCCTTATCTCCCTTTTCCTTTTTGTCGCCCACCCAGTTCTTTCCAAGCTCGACATTATACTCATATTTTTTGACACCCCCAAGATACACAATACATTTCCTCGAATACTTGTCCACTATAATGGCATAAGTCTGGTTCTTGCGCGATTCCCTTATCGTCCTGTCTGCCCATTGCTTCCAGGTCGGGTAGGAATTGAAATACCCGGTAAGGTGTTCATTTGCATTTTCATAGGCATCAACCAGAAGAAGCTCCGATCCTGCCACCTTCTCCTTTGCCACCGAGTAATCACCCTTGTTGTAAGCCACTTCCGATTCCTTGAGAAGCATCCTGCCTCTTGATATCCGGCTCCAGACCTCAGCGGATAACGGATAGGAATCAAACTTTTTATCTATCTGTCCTGCAATATGATTAAGCTTTTCAAGCTTCTGTCCCAGAAAAATATTCAGGTCAGTTACGTTATTTCTTGATATCCGGGAAGCCTGCCGTGATTTCTGCTCCGACATCTGAGCCAATTCCACCGTACGGCTGTAATCCCTGAACCAGATGAACCGCTGGTTCTCCCTCTGCCAGCTGACCATCGCAGAATCGTACAACGACTTTGCCTCCCTGTAAAGACTCTTGGAATAAGTATGGGCATCGTTTGATACTGCTTCTGAAAGAGCTATTCTGGCCCGGGTGACCTGCTCCTCGGGAGATTCCGGAATAAGTTCTGAAAGGATGAAACCTGCTACCGTAACAATAATTACAATAGCAGCACTCAAAAAAATCCTTCTGTACTTCTTTTTCAGTCTCATCCGGGTTTTACCTTAAAAAAATCCCCGGGAAGGCCCGGGGATTTCCAGATTTTTAAAGCCTGGAATTAGAATCTTATCCTTGCTTTGGTAAGTACTTCCTTTACTTCTGCATTAAGACCGTCAGCTTTTTCTTTTGCTGCATTAATCTTGTTCATTGCATCCATGAAGGCTCCTTTGTCAAAGAGACCCTGAGCTTCAGCAACAGCTGCATCAACAGTGGCAACGTCGGCCTTGATCTGTTCAATAACGGCAGCACCTTCCTTGCCCCTCGGCAGTTTCGGTATAAGCAGAGCATTCTCGTCAATGACAGTCTTGATTGCTGTCATCATTCCGGAAACCTCAGCTTTCACTTCGTCTTTCTTAGCGGCAACATTTGCTGTTACAGTATTGGCAAGAGCTGTAACTTCTCCGAGCCTGGCAATCTCAGCTTTGAAATTCTTGAACATTTTGCCTTCCTTAGCTGTGATGGCGGTCATCACGGAATTCAGTGAATCCTGAAGAGCTGCAAACTCAGCGGGCAAATAAGTGGCAGCTTCAGCAGATTTTGCTGCTTCGATGGCTGCATTGACAGCGTCAATTTCAACCTGGGGTTTCTTACCGCAACTTGTGAGGGCGACAACCATTGAAATGATTGCTAATCCCATTAGTACTCTTTTTTTCATTTTCATTTTTTTTTAAATCCTTGCTTTTTTTTTAAATACCGATTATATAGTTTTAATCGTTCCCTTTGAAAAAAATCGGTGCGAATATACCTATTTTTAGAAACCGCTATACAATATTACTCTTTTTTATTTTTTTAACATTTGAATACATGGAAAAATTAAGACTAATTTCCGATACCCAAAATAATTTCATATCGTTTCAGGTAAATTTTTTGTTGTAAAACAATAACTGAGATATTGAATATCGATAAAAAATCTGTTGGAATCGGGCGGTATGAGGTACGCGGCATGCGAAGTGAGGTCAGTCCAGAGGGACCTGCATGACTTGCAAGACACTTCTTCGCTAACATCTTCGCTAAAGCTACGGCGTTAAAAGAACGCTAAGAAGTACAAAGCATGACCTTTTCTTCTTTTGCAAAATACTGCATGTTTTTTGCCGTTAATCATCTTAAGAAAAACCACAATCCATGAAATCACTTAAAACCCTCCTGATTCTGTCATGCCTGTTGTTTTCTTCCTGTACGGCAACCAAAATACTAACATCGGACGTCAGTCCCGCCGAAATTTCTGATCTAAGACTAATGGAACCCTATTCCTATATATCAATGATAAAGAAGGGCAACCGGGGAGAACTGGATGACAGTATTTCGGCAGTCTCCAGACAATTGAATATGGAAGCAATAAAAGGCTTCATCGGAAAAATACCTTTCACCGGATCGATAATCCTGACGGATACTGCTATTAATTATACTCTTGAAAAGGAATACGAGGATCTTATCCTGACGGCTGAAAAAACCGGCAACATTTCCGGTCTCATAATTACCCCCACCCTCGACCGGATCCTTGAGGCCAACGATTCCCGGTTCGGATTGATTATCGTCAGCACCGGCTTCACCAGAATTAAAGGTAACTATGGCAAGGAGATCGTAAAAGGAGCCGCCCTGGGAATACTGACCCTCGGTATGTATTACCAGACACCCATCAAGGCATATTCGACAATCCACGCCATGATTGTTGATTCCCAAGAAAATAATGTGGCTTTCTACCGGAAATCATTCCTCCAGGACAAGGAACCTCTTGACCAGTCGGTCCTCGCCGATCAGTATGAAAAGATATTCAAGGGGTATTTCTGGGACAGGAAGGAGTGAGAAGCGTGAGGAAGGATTATGGGCTGCGCCCATGATCCCCGGGGGGAGGGGATTACCTTCGGTGATCCCCATTGGGGGAGGCTGAAAGCCAAAATAGCTCCTTACCCGTTGCCTCGTAAGTCTTTTTATTTTCATCCAATCAGGGCTCATGTGAGCATGGCCCTTATTGGATGAAAATAAAAATCCCTTCCAAATGGAAGGGAGGTATTTTGGCTTTGCGGAGAGAGGGGGATTCGAACCCCCGGTACAGTTACCCATACGGCAGTTTAGCAAACTGCTGGTTTAAGCCACTCACCCATCTCTCCAAAGAACCAAGACGGCGACAAAAATAGGAAATCATGGGGTAACTTCAAAATCTGACTGAATTATTTAATTGCACCCCGTATCGACGTCTCAAATCCTCTCAAGCAAAATAACATTCTCCACATGATGCGTGTGGGGAAACATATCAACAGGCTGAACTGCAGCCACCCTGTACTTCTCCGACATCAACCCTGCATCCCTGGCCTGCGTCGACGGATTACAACTGATATAAACAATCCTCGCCGGATTTGCAGCCAGTATCTGATCAACCACATCGCCATGCATCCCCGCACGCGGCGGATCAGTAATGATCACATCTGGCTTGCCTTTCTCCTCAAGAAACTTCTCATTCAGCAAAAGCCTTATATCCCCGGCATAAAACTCCGTGTTTCCAATATTGTTTATCTGCGAATTGATAATGGCATCCTGAACTGCTTCCTCAATATATTCTATTCCGACCACCTTTTTTGCTTTCCCGGCCACATAACATGCAATAGTGCCTGTACCTGTATAAAGATCATAAACAATCTCATTCCCGGTTAGTCCGGCCATCTCCATGGCTGTCATATAAAGCCTCTGCGCCTGCCCGGTATTGGTCTGGTAAAATGATTTGGGCCCGATCCTGAATTTCAGTCCGCCCATTTCCTCTAGCAGATGATCATCGCCGCTGAAAAGGACCGGTTGCTGATCGGCAAGCGAATCGTTCTTCTTCGTGTTTACTATATAAAATAAAGAGGTGATCTGCGGAAACTCCGACCGGAGATACTCCAGCAGACCGTTTATCCTGTCCCTCTCATCCATAAAGAACACTACGATCACCATCACACTTCCCGAACCTGTGTTCCTGATTATCAGATTCCTCAGGAACCCGCTCTGTTGACGGAGATTGAAAAATGCAAGCGATTTCCGGTGAGCGTACCTCCTGACCGCATCCCTGATACTGTTCGACGGCTCAGGCTGAAGATGACATTGCCTGATATCCAGAACTTTATCAAAATAACCCGGAATATGAAACCCGAGCGCATCCTCAACCACACGGTCGTTGTCAGAAACCATCTCCTCCCTTGTAAGCCAGCGCCTGTCAGAAAAGGTGAATTCAAGCTTGTTTCGGTATTCAAAAACCTCCGACGATCCAAGTATGGGCCTGACCCCTGAAAGCTCCAGCTTCCCTATCCTGGTCAGACTGTCATTCACCTGCTTTTCCTTGTATTCCAGCTGCTTCTGATATGGCAGATGCTGCCATTTGCATCCTCCGCATACTCCAAAATGACCACACTTCGGCACTATCCTGTCGGGCGAGTATTCGTGAAACCTCACGACAGTCCCCTCCATGTATTTCCTCCTCTTCCGTTTAACCCTGATATCCACGACATCGCCGGGAATCAGCATGGGGACAAACACCACCTGGTTGTCGACCCTGGCAATTGCATTTCCTTCCGCACCTATATCAGTTATCCTGACCTTTTCCAGGAGCGGCATCTCCTTCTTTCTTCGCAAAATCCGATTGTATTAATATTTAACTTATTTCAGACTGATCAGAAACTCCAGTCCCTTCATCATTGCCGGTATAACCGCATCGCCGTGATCGAGCCCCGGGAGGATTTCCTTCTTGCATATCTGTGCCGGTGTTCCGGCCGCTGTCATTGCATCATAAATGCTTTCCGTGGTTATCGGATCAACAGAGGTATCTCCTCCACCATGCAGAAAATACAGTGGCACATCAGTCTTCCATCCCTCAATGCTGTTGCTCTCAAGAGAAGCCCTGACCGACGAATATTCCGGATCAGTCCAAATCCCTTCAAGAAACTCCGGGGTGAAAAGATCCGGCACCGATGTGGTCAGGCTTGAATTTATCTCTCCAGAATCCTTCTGCCCGTTATAGAGATCTCCAAGATCGGAGGCGAAGGGGTCCCTCAGCAGATCGGAAACCGGATTGGTGAACTGGTCGTATTCACTATAAGCATTGATTATATAGCCGATGTACACGGGCATTGGGTATGAACTCAGTCCGGTCATTGATTCGAAAAGGACGGTAAGGTCATAGGGACCTGCTCCGCAAACACTGCCCTTCAGGTTGAACCAGTCTGAATAATCGTGCTCAAGCGCCTCGTGAATCGCAAGTGTGGCCCATCCGCCCTGGGAATAACCCGCCAGATACACATCATCACTTACAGTTACATCGGGAAGTTCTTCCTCATCCATTTCATGAACTGCAAAAAGCATGTCAACTACCGATCTCACCGTAGGCTCCCGCACAAGATACGGATGCGGAATACCGGCAGATTCGCCGAACCCCGGGTAATCTGCAATCACCACAACAAAACCCATTGAAGCAATGACCTCCACAAACTGATACATGGGACTTGATGGAAATTCAGTGGGACAGCTGGCATTCAGTGTGTTGGTCCCGTTCTGGAAACTCAGGACAGGATATTCACCATCCTTACGGGGTACGCAGACCAGACCTGAAGCACTGATCTCCTTTCCCCCTGTTTCAGTCCGGTACACCACTTTATAAATGTCCACAGGGTGTTCAATATACTGTCGTATTGCCCCTATTTCAGGAAAAAATCCTTCAGCTCCGTCGAGGAGGGTGTTGATGTAGGAGAGACTGTATGAAGCTACCGACTCCTTTGAAACAAAATATTCGTAGTCGGGTTCCCTGTCTCCCGAACAGGAGGTAAAAACAGCCAGAACACCAAAGATGAACGCTGCTGGTACGATCTTCATGCTGCTTATCTGATTAACCGGAAGGAACTTCATCATATAATCATTGCTTAATGTATTCTTTGTCAAAGATAGCGCTTATTGACGTAACCGCTTATTTTATGCCTCCCATACTTTTTCTATCTTTGCTCAATTTTAAGAAATCAGATGGTTTCAGTACAGAATCTCACGGTATCCTTCGGAAGCTTTGATCTGCTCAGCGATATTTCGTTCCTGGTGAACGAACAGGACAGGATCGGCCTGACCGGAAAAAACGGCGCCGGTAAGACCACCCTGCTGAAAATCATTTCAGGCAGCCTGAGTCCGACCAAAGGTAAGGTTGACAAGTCTAAAGAGACAACAATCGGGTACCTTCCCCAGCAGATGAGTGTCAGCGATTCAACAACCGTAATCAACGAAACTCTTTCGGCTTTTTCAGAGCTACTGGCACTGTCGGAGGAGATTGAAAGGTGCAACTATGAGATAGCCAACAGGGAAGACTTTCATTCGCAGGAATACCTTGATCTCTGCGATAAGCTTCATGAAACAGAAGAAAAATACAGGATCTTCGGCGGCGGCAATTATCTGGCCGCAACTGAGCAAACTCTGACCGGACTGGGCTTCGAAAGAAAGGATTTCACCAGGCCGACAAGGGAACTCAGCGGAGGATGGCGCATGAGGATAGAGCTGGCAAAGCTGATCCTTAAAAAACCATCCCTGATTCTGCTCGACGAACCTACAAACCACCTCGACATCGAATCGATCCAGTGGCTCGAAGGCTTCCTCACCGGCTACCCGGGCGCCGTGATACTTGTCTCGCACGACCGGGCCTTCCTCGATAATGTGACCAACCGTACCATAGAAATATCTCTCGGAAAGACCTATGACTACA
>JAVEXG010000005.1:0-1961 GCA_034004115.1 Bacteroidales bacterium
TGCTGACTGCCTGTTACGAACCAGATCTCTTTACTGTTAAAATCGTAAATCATATCTCATTTATTGGTTAATCAACCTTCAGCGCCTTACCAGAAATACACATAGAAGGCCATGATGACAACTATGATAAGACCTGAGAAGAAAAGATCCCAGTTGTTGTAACTGGCTCTCACAAGTGCTTTCTGTTCGGCGCTTGCCGAACCGACATAAAGCCCCTTGATAGCGGCCGGATCAGCCTTTGGAGTGAAGTAGCTTATTATTATCATAAGGACTATCACCACAAAGAACAGAATCACTTCATAATTATAATTATTCATTCCTACAAATACTGAATGAAAGAATCCGTCACCCTGCGCATCCTTGCCGAAGATATTATAAGCCAGCCTGATCATGCCAAGCACAAAGCCTATCAAAAGGCCCCAGAGACCAGCCTTGGGAGTGGTCTTCTTCGACAGGATCCCAAGCAGGAACACTGCGGCAATTCCGGGAGCCAGCATCGACTGGACATCCTGCAGGTAGGCATACAGAAATTTACCAAGACCTTTCATAACTGGGATCCAAAGTATTCCAAGCACAACGACTACTACCGTGGCGATTCTGCCGACCCGTACCAGTTCCCTTTCGGTGGCCTGAGGACGGAATTTCTCATAGAAATCAACTGTGAAGAGAGTTGCCGATGAGTTGAAAAGGGAAGCAAGCGAACTCATGAGGGCAGCCAGGATACCTCCCACAACCAGACCCTTGAATCCCAGCGGAAGCAATTCCTTTACAAGAACTGCAAATGCGGTATCAGAATCGGGCAGCACGATCATACCCTTAGCATTCAAAGCATAAGCTATCATCCCCGGAATAAGGAAGATGAAAACCGGAAGGAGCTTGAAACCGGCGCCCAGGATGGCTCCTCTTCTTGAATGAGTCATGTTTCGCCCCGAAAGCACCCTTTGCACTATGAACTGGTCGGTACACCAGTACCAGAAACCAATTATGGCCGATCCGAGTATAACTCCGGTCCAGGGAAAGTCCTTGTCCTTCGCAGATCTCATAAGCTCCGTCATTGAATCACCGTAATCATTCACAGGAACAGCCCGGCATATTTCCATAACTTCCGACCATCCCCCGACCTTGATGAGACCTACAATGAGTATCACGATTGATCCTACCAGAAGTATGGGAGTCTGGAGAATTGAAGTCGCCAGTACGGCCCGCATACCTCCCAGCGTTGTATATATCCCTGTCAGAACAACCAGTCCTATAGCGCTGATCCAGAAAAAGTCGATCCCGAACATCGATTCGATGCCGAACACCTGCTTGAAAACTATACCACCTGCATAAACCGTTACAGCAACCTTTGTAAAGACATAGCTGACCAGCGAGATGATTGAGAGAACGCTCCTGGCACCCTTGTTATACCTTTTTTCAAGGAACTCGGGCATTGTAAAAACCCCGCTTCGTGCATAAAACGGAACAAAGAACCAGGCGAGGATCAATATGATCCAGCCGTGCATTTCCCAGTGAGCCATTGCCATCCCGCTTGAGGCACCAGCCCCCGCCAGTCCTACGAGATGCTCCGACCCGATGTTGGAAGCAAAAATTGAAGATCCGATAGCCAGCCAGGTGGCATCACGCCCGGCCAGAAAATAATCGGTGGATGTTTCAGTCTTCTTCTTTGTCACCCAAACGATTATGCCAACCAGGCCCAGGCAGAAAAGGCCAAGAACGATCCAGTCTAATATTGCCATAACTAGAGATTTAAATGAATAATATTAAGTTAAACCGAGTTTCAAGTGATCAGGTTAAGCAAAAGAATATAATAGCTTCACATCAAATGTAAAAATAAAATATTATTAAATGTACCTTTTACACTTAAAAAAATCCGCGAATTTTTAGTGATTACTGAAAACTATGGAAAAGGCTGGAGGAGGAGCTGGCTTTGCCCTCTGAAGCTTCAGCGAAAGAGGGTT
>JAVEXG010000005.1:2061-67281 GCA_034004115.1 Bacteroidales bacterium
TTTGCCAGTTTCACTCCGAGGGAGTTGAATTCCTCCGGTCTGAATTCAACACTTCGTGTGCTCTGGGGAAAAATTATAATCGAAGTTCCACGGGAAAGCAATTCCATCCCCTTTGTCATCACTGTTTCAAAGTCTTTCCGCGGGTCAGTCCTTCCAACCACTATGGGATCACGCGATCGCATGACGTGACCGAACAGGGGATGCTTCACAAGACTCTCCTTGACAACGAAGGTCACCTCGCGGTGGGGAGCGACAATCCCGGGCAGCACCATTGTCTCAAGTGTGCTCATATGATTGCCTATGATAACCACAGGACCAGGATCACGTGAGATATTTTCCATCCCTGTTATTCTGAACACACCTCCCGCCTTCTCTATGAACCGGAAAATATAAAAGGATGAATCAGCCCAGGCTTTCGTATCATAATTGCCCTTTATCGCTTCTTTTCTTGTTCTGAAAACAACGCCGGCATATTTCAGTGTAAAATAAAGCCTGTTGCAGTGGATAATCCTGCCAAACAGCGACTTTTCCCCTTCCTCGGGTGTGTTGTAGGAATATGAATCAAAATATCCGAAATTCTTCATCTTTTTATAAATCAATAATGTGCCGGAGGGTCTGAAATACCCGTGTCTGCTATTTGCGCTGTTTAAGGATATATAAGCACTTCCCCTGAATAGCTTTATACAAATCTAATAAAAATAGTAAATTTAACCGCCCGTCAGGCACCACACTTTCTAGAACTTTTAAATGAAACTCACCTTACTTGACGCTGTAATTTTCTTCTCCCTCATAATCGGGAATGTACTATTCGGGGCTTCCTTCTTTTTCAGGAACAAAACGTCGGACCAGTTCACAACGGGAGGCGGCAGAATTCCCGCGTGGGCAGTTGGCATGTCTATCTTTGCGACCTTTGTAAGCAGCATAAGCTTCCTGGCCCTTCCCGGGAAAGCCTATGCATCGGACTGGAACTCGTTCGTATTCAGTCTCACAATACCTTTCGCCGCCTACGCTGCGGTAAAATTCTTTGTTCCCCTCTACAGAAGCATCGGAAGCGTTTCCGCATACTATTACCTCGAACAAAGGTTCGGAGCCTGGGCCAGGATATATGCTTCGGCCTGCTATGTACTGACCCAGCTGATGAGAACAGGTGCAATCCTTCTGCTTCTTGCTTTGCCCCTCAATGCCCTCTTCGGATGGGAAATCAGGAGCGTTATTATAATTACAGGTATAGCCGTGATCCTCTATTCAATGCTTGGCGGGATAAAGGCAGTGATATGGACAGACACGATACAGGGAATAATCCTGATCCTGGGTGCACTGACCTGTGCCATTTTCCTTACTGTAAAAATGCCGGGGGGAGCCGGCCGCCTTTTTGAAATTGCTTCCGAACACAACAAATTCAGCCTTGGAAGCTTTGGGCCCAGTCTCAGGGATTCTACTTTCTGGGTGGTGCTGGTCTACGGTCTTTTCATAAACCTTCAGAATTACGGGATCGACCAGAACTATATCCAGAGATACATGAGCGCAGGTTCAGAAAGAGAAGCCAGGTCATCGGCACTGTTCGGATCACTGCTGTATGTACCTGTATCACTTCTGTTTTTCTATATCGGCACCGCCCTGTTTTCGTTCTACACCGCACAGCCCGGTCTTCTTCCCGCTGAATTGAGTGTCGCTGGTGCAGGTGACAGGGTGTTTCCCCATTTTATTGTAACCGGGCTGCCGGCAGGCCTGACCGGATTACTAATCGCGGCAATATTCTCAGCAGGGATGAGCACTGTGTCCACCAGCCTTAACAGCACTGCCACAATTTTCCTCACCGATTACTACAAGAGGTATTTCAACATTAAGGCAAGCGAAAAAGCTTCAATGAACGTACTGAGAATCTCTTCACTGATAACGGGGCTTCTCGGAATCATAATTGCAATAATTCTCGTGGGAGTGGAAAGCGTCCTGGATGCATGGTGGGCCCTGGCCTCCATTTTCAGCGGCGGTATGCTGGGCCTCTTCCTGCTTGGTTTTATAGTTAAAAAATCAGGAAAAACAGAGGCAATTATCGGGGTGATTCTTGGTGTTATCCTGATTGTCTGGATGAGCCTCTCTCCCATCGTATTCACGGAAGGAAACATGGTGGCATTCAGAAGTCCCTTCCATTCCAATCTGACAATAGTGTTCGGCACCACAATAATCTTCCTGGCCGGATTTTTGATAACCAGTCTAATAAGAAAGAAAAAATGAATAAAATCATCCTGTCTGTCTGTTTTCTTATAAGTTGCGGCACACTAACCGCACAGCAGCCCTTCAGGGGCGAACAGTGCATCACTTTGAAGGAGTTCATCTATCAGCCGGAAGATGTCGCTTTCCCGAGTTGTCATGCCTCAACGATAGCTGAAATCGATGGAGGATTAATAGCAGCCTGGTTTGGCGGGACCGCCGAGAAAAACCCGGATGTCGGGATATGGACAAGCAGGTTCATCGGCGGGAAGTGGGCCAGACCGGAAGAACCTGCCAACGGAATCAGGGGTGACAAGAGGTATCCCTGCTGGAACCCGGTTCTTTTCAACTCAGGTGACGAACTGCTTCTTTTCTTCAAAGTCGGACCAAGCCCTTCGGAATGGTGGGGCGAACTTATTGTCTCCGGCGACAATGGCATTTCATGGTCGGCGCCCAGAAAGCTTCCTGAGGGATTCATGGGACCTGTAAAAAATAAACCGGTAATGCTTGACAATGGGGTACTGCTTTGTCCGTCGAGTTCCGAACACGACGGATGGAGAGTCCACATGGAGATGACTCCCGACTTCGGGATGACCTGGACGATGACTGAACCTCTGAATGACAAGAGCATATCAGCAATCCAGCCGTCAGTATTATTCCACGCCGGCGGAAAGCTTCAGATGGTTTGCCGCAGTAAGCAGTCCAGTATTCTTACTTCATGGTCACAGGATAAAGGCCGGACCTGGAGCAGGCTGAGTCCCCTGAGCCTTCCCAATCCCAATTCGGGAATAGATGCAGTGACCCTGAAGGACGGACGGCATATAATGGTTTACAATCACCTGAAATCAGGACGAACCATGCTCAATGTTGCAATCTCTGACGATGGTATAAACTGGAAACCAGCCGCACTTCTCGAAAATGAGGACAAGGGAACTGAATTCTCTTATCCCGCCGTAATACAGACCGGCGACGGTATGATTCATATTACATATACCTGGAACAGAAAACTCATAAAGCATGTGGTGGTTGATCCCGGGCTTATTAAAACCGCTGAATTCGGTACCGGCGGAGCCTGGCCGTCTGAAACCCGGGTAGACTGATCAATTACCCAGCGCCGGGAGTATAAGAAGTGCACCCGACAAAATAACAAGTATTCCCACAGCGCCCCATCCGATAATATTCTGGAAAGGCTTGTTCGTGTAGCTGCCCATGATCTTCTTATTGTTGATAAGCAGGATCATGCTTACAAGAACTACCGGAAGCAATATCCCGTTAAGAACCTGCGACCAGATGGATATGCCTATCAGAGGCGCATTGGGTATAAGAATTATTGCAGCTGAAATAACCAGTATACCGGTGTAAAGAACATAGAACTCCTTAGCCTCATCCAGCTTCTTGTCGATGCCTGCTTCAAATCCGAAGGCTTCGCATACATAGAAGGCGGTGGCCAGGGGAAGAATTGTCGCTGAAAATACCGATGCTACAAACAGACCGAAGGCAAACACATGTGATGCAAGCCTTCCTGCCAGAGGCTCGAGCGAAAGGGCTGCATCGCTGGCTTCAGAGATCACTATCCCGTTTGGAAACAGCGTCGATCCGCAGGCAACCATAATGAAAAATGCTACGACAACAGTGATTATGCATCCTGCAACAATATCAATCACCGTGTATTTGTAATCCTTAATCTTGAGCCCCTTTTCAATCACCGTTGCCTGCATGTAGAACTGCATCCAGGGAGCTATTGTAGTCCCGACAAGGGCAATTATAACGGTCAGACTCTGTGTATTGATCTGAATACCCGGCCTGACTATGGCCGACCCGATCTCTCCCCAGTCGGGTTTTGCCATAAGCGCCGACACAACATAAGTCAGAAGCGAAGCGCTGAAAATCAGAAATATGCGCTCGGCAATCTTGTAGGTACCCTTTACAACCAGTAACCAGACAAGGATTGCAGCCACAGGAACGGAAATATACTTGCTCACACCAAATATCTTCATGCTGCCTGCCACTCCTGCAAATTCCGTTGTGGTGTTGCCTATATTTGAAATCAGCAGACCTATAAAAATGAAGAAGGTTACCTTTACACCGGCATTCTCCCTTATCAGGTCCGACAATCCCTTCCCTGTCACTATTCCCATCCTGGCATTCATCTCCTGGATGACAAGAAGCACAATGAGTGACGGGATCAGGGTCCAGATCATTCCATAACCGTACATGGCCCCTGCAACAGAATAGGTGGTTATGCCGCCAGCGTCATTATCGACGCTTCCAGTTATTATCCCCGGTCCCAGGAGTGCAAAAAAGATCGCCAGGTTCCTGAAAAAGCCGCTCTTGCCGATTTTTGTCCTGAACATCACCGATGCACTTACCTCTTATATGTTCTTCTCTTGCTCATAAGGTCTTCGAGAACATCATCCACAACCACCATTCCCTGGAGAATGTTGTCGCGGTCAACAACGGGAACAGCCAGTAGATTGTATTTGGAAATAGTCTCGGCTATATCGTTGATTTTCTGATCATCATAAAGGAAGACAGGCACAGATTTCATCACACTGCCCAGAACCGTTTCAGGCTCTGCAATAATAAGGTCGCTCAAACTGAATGTTCCTGCCAGCCTGTCATCTTCCTCAGTGACAAAAAGCGAATAGAGTTCGGAAGGTTCGGGCTTCCTTATACGGAGTTCCCTGATGACATCCTCAACTGTAAGTTCAGAACGGAACGACAGTACATCGGTGGTCATAAGCCCTCCTGCATGGTTATCAGGGTATTCGAGCAGTTCCCTTACCTCCTGCGACACTTCACTGTCCATCTCCTTCAGAAGCAGCTCTGCCTTCTCATCCTCAATCTCATCCAGAATGTCGGCAGCCTCATCAGCAGGCATTTTTTCGAGAACATCGGCAGCCTTGGTGACCGGAAGGCTCTCTATAATATGTATCTGAGTCTGGGTTTCCATCTCTTCCAGAACATCGGCAGCCTTTTCCTCATCAAGCGCTGAGAAGACCGACGTGCTGGATTTCCTTCCAAGATCTTCGATAATATCCGCCAGATCCGAAGGGTGAAGCGTATGAAGCTTTGCATAACTCTTTGAAAGCTTGATATTAAGGTTCGAAAAATCGATGGCCTGAACATCATCCCATAGTATGTATTTGGTGGGTATTTTCACCCTGAACAGAGATAGCACTCTCTGAATGGGAACCAGTATACCTATCCTGCGAAGGAGTCCGCCAATTCCAATATCCACCGCAACAGCAAACGTTCCGGTCGGAAGTGTGGCGAGTCTCACATCATTCACCCTTACAAGCTTCCTTCCGTTCAGATCGACTATCTGCTTGTCCTGGATATTCTCACCCAGAAGCAAACCTCCGGCAATCTCTTCACTGCTTAGTTCAATCAGGTCGTAACAGGTCACACTGATACGTTCGCGGACTTTAACCACCCTGAATGTACTGAACGAATAAAGTTTTGTTTCCCTGCCAATTTTCAGCCTGATACCGGTTATAAGCTGCTGGTTGGGGTTGTTCTGACCTGAAGGTACGGCGTTGACCATAAGATCCCTGATCACGCCAATAACATCGCCATCGGCTCCGAATACCTCCTTGCCGGTTATTCCGCTTAAATAAAAAGTTGTGAGTGATGTCATAGTCACCTCCTTTCTTTTACCGATATAGAAAGAGGTGACCAGCTGAATGGTCCCGCTCCTCTACATCAGAGAATTAATTAATATACCCGCGGGGCCGTCGTCCATTTTGCTGTTAGAATTGATTTCGCGGCGTAAAAGTAAAACCCGCGAAAGGAAATTCCAAATAAATAATAAGAAAGTTGAAAACGCTTCAGGTGTTAATGGCCTGAGGTCAGCAGAGGCAATAAATCATCACTGGGCATCGGCCATTCTGGTCTTCTTAAGCAACAGGATTATCTTAAGGGCCTCATCGGCATGCTTCTGGACTTGAGTCTGAGATTTGAATACATAAATGATCCTTCCGGATTTGTCGGCTACATAGGTAACCCGTCCGGCTACCAGTCCGAACATATGTGACGGAACGCCGAATAACTTCCTGACCTTGTCGTCAGTATCGCTCAGAAGAGTAAAATTCAGTCTGTTTATTTCTGCAAACTCCTTGTGACTTTCAACTGATTGTCCGCTTATGCCTATTACAACTGCTTCATTCTCATCAAACACGTCATTGATGTCCCTGAAATAGCAAGCCTCCCTTGTACAGTACAGACTGCCGTCCCTGGGGTAAAAGAAAACAACCATATTCTTCTTCCCGATAACATCCCGGATATGAAACATCTTCCCGTTCTGATCGGGAAGAGAAAAATCGGGAATCATATCTCCTGCCTTTAAAGAATTCATACTGCGACAATATAGCAATAAAAAATATGTGATAAAAACCTGCTTCCTGTATCCTTGCCGTCAAACCCTGAGTTCAATCCGGCATAAATAAATGATGTGAGATCTCAGTATGATTTGTATTCCTCACTCATTACATTGAGCGTCTGAGGGATCCACACCCTGTATCTTGAGTCCTCGTTCCATGTATTTCCTGCAGAGGCAAAATCACAAAAACTGACCGGCCTGGGTTGACGGAATTCGCCCTCAAGGTCAGTCCCGAGAACAAGATCCGCCCTGAATGCCATCCAGACATGATCGGGTTTCTCCTTAACGGGCACCAGACCAACTATTCCTTCCTTTTCGGCGATTACAGCCGGTTCAGCTATGAATCCGTCACTGAATCTTGTATCCCTTGCCAGAACCACCGGTCCCCTTATGATTGCCTGATGACCGTTCTGCTTCAGAAGCCGCGCGGACAGGTCCATTTTAATCAATACCCGGTCGCCCTTGCTCCATGTTCTTGAAATCCTTGCATATGTTCCCGGCCTGATATCATTAACCCCTACTCCATTTACCTCTACGACAGTGTTCCTGCTCCAGGAGGGTATTCGGAAGCCAAGAGACAGTTCAACAGGTTTATCCGGACTGATAACAAAACCGATAGAGTCGGTGACAGGATAGCCTGAGAATTGCTCAATAAGCATATTGTTCTTTTTTGCTAGCGGCACAACTGCGCTTCCAGTACCGTACAGATTGATGAACACCTCACCGGCAGCACCCGTAACAGCGAAAGAAGGAAGCATCATAAAAGCCCTCGGACCGTTTGCATTACAACAGTTAATGTGCATTCCGCACTGTTCCTCCCCTGAATGCCTTATCCCTCCGAGGGGGCTGTACTTGGCGATCTCCATCCCGTCATACTTCAGCGAGGCCATAAGCGCATTGTAAGCCGAAAGCTCTATCTGATCAGCATATTCAGGGTTGCCGGTGAGACGGAGAAGACTGAAGCACAACTTCATCCAGGTCATTGTAACACACGTTTCCATCGTGTGGTAAGTGGGTTCGGTCTGGTGTTTTATCCCCTTGTACCAGCATTCAAAAGCACTCCCCGATCCTGCTATGTTTATCTCGGTGCTGATTATGTTTTTCACGGCCGACTCCACAGCTCTCAGATAATTTTCATCTCCCGTAACCCGGTATAGTTCCAGCAGACCTTCATAGCACGACATCATCTCGTAAGCTTTCTGTCCGTTTTCGTACGACCACCATGACGAAGGGTGTGGAAATCTTTCAGATACAGGGATGCCTTTGACTGCAGAGCTGATTAGTAAGGGACCATCCGGGGTTTCCCACTGACCAACAATGTATTTTGCAAAGTCCAGATATTTATTGTCTCCCGTTCTCCTGTACAGATACACCACAGGCTCAAGAACCGAACTGCTGGGCATACCCCGGTAATTCCCCGTCTTCACAATATCGGCTTTACCCGGACCTACCTGGGTGAGAAGATGATCAGTCAGCCTTACAGCTGCCCTTAGAACATTTTTATCCGAAGTGAGATCATAATATGCCAGGAGACCAAGAAGAGTATACTTCCTTCCCCAGATATCCCAGTGCTGCAACGCAGCCCCTTCGCTGTAATTTCCTATATAGCCGTCAGGCATCTGTGTCTCAAGAAGTCCCGCAACTGCTCCTTCGATTATCCGGAGCAATTCCGGATCATGGTTATAATTATATGCTGCAATGGCCGACTGGATCCACTTGCCCCAGAACTCCGACTGCCACAGCCTTGTCTCTTCCTTATGCCGGAAAGGCTCTATCAGATGACCGGCATCCTGTGCCTTTATTCTTTTACTGATCACAAGGTCCATCTTCTCCCCAAGGTATCCTTCTATCCTTACTGATGAAGGTGCGCAGGAGAACATCCTGTCGGCCACTGCATCGGCCGGCAGCTGTTTTTGCCTCTGACCGCGCACTGAGGTCAGGCCAGCAACAATAATAAGTGAGATCGTCAGAAGTCTTTTAAATGTCTCTTGCATGATTTATAGGGTTTTATCAAGACGTGCAGCCGGTGTCTGAAATCCGCATTCCATCCTTATGATTAAGCTCATGCAATTTAGCAACAATTATTCATAATTTTGAATTGCCGGAGAGGTACAAAAAAACAACAGGATGCAGGAGCTTGAAAAGCACTTTGATCAGTTCAGAAAGGACATCGTTGGCCTTGACGCTCATATAGATACACCTTACGGGAAGAAGAAGCTTGTATATGCCGACTGGATAGCCAGCGGAAGGTTGTACGGTCCCATCGAAAGACGGATAAGCGATGACATAGGTCAGATGGTCGGAAATACTCACTCCGAATCGTCAGCGACAGGGAAGGCAATGACGGATGCCTATCACATGGCCCAGAAGATTGTCAAGAACCATGTCAATGCCAACGAGAATGACATTATTATCTTCACCGGCACCGGGATGACTTCGGCAATTGCAAAACTGCAGAGGTTACTGGGCCTGAAGGTGCCTGAGCAGGCGATCAATTATTGTGTTTTCACCCATGGAGAATACAAAAGCTGCCGTGAGATACCCAACGAGAACCGCCCGGTGGTTTTCCTTACCCATGCCGAGCACCATTCAAATCATACATCATGGTTCGAAACACTTGCTGATGTAGTGGTTCTCGAACCTGCCGACGGGCTGAGGGTGGATCCTGAATTGCTCCGGTCAAAGATAAGAAGGTATAAGGACCGTCCCCTGCTTATAGGATCATTCACGGCATGTTCAAATGTCACCGGTTATGAACCCCCATACTATGAGCTTGCCCGCATCATGCACGAACACAACGGATATTGCTTCATCGACTTTGCGGCATCGGCCCCCTATGTTGAAATAAACATGCATCCGCCCGACAGGATGGAGCAGCTTGACGGGATATTCTTCTCCCCTCACAAGTTTCTCGGCGGGCCGGGAAGCGCGGGAGTACTTGTGTTCAACCGGCAGCTTTACAAGAATGAGATACCCGATACTCCGGGCGGGGGAACAGTGAAATGGACTAACCGCTGGGGAGGATACAGTTACATCACCGACATTGAGGTAAAGGAAGACGGCGGAACTCCGGGTTTTCTCCAGGGCATCAGGGCAGCACTTGCAATAACCCTCAAGGAGAAAATGGATATAGCGAAAATATGCGAACGGGAGGAGCATCTTGTAAAACTTGCATTTGAGGGACTTGGCCGGATTCCCGGCCTGCACATCCTGGCTGAAAACATCACGGACCGGTTGGGCGTTTTTTCATTCTACCTCGACAAAGTTCATCACAACCTTGCAACAAAACTTCTTAACGACAGGTTCGGGATACAGGTCAGGGGAGGCTGTTCCTGCGCCGGTACATACGGCCACTTCCTCCTGAATGTCGACTTCCTTCATTCACAGGAGATCACCGAAAGAATTGAAGCCGGGGACCTTTCGATGAAACCCGGATGGGTGAGGCTTTCGCTTCATCCCACCATGACTGAAGAGGAACTCTCTTTCATAATAAACGCTATCGGACAGGTGGCTGAAAATGCCGACGAGTGGGGGAAGGATTACTGTTACAACAATCACACCAACGAGTTTCATCATATAAAACACGAAGACGTTAACCTTCCATGGTCGATGAAATGGTTTGAAATTGAATAAAATACTCCGGTTTCTTAACCATTGTGACAAAATTTAAGGAGGAAATACATCTGCAGTTTTAAAAACACTATTTTTGTAATCCCGTTTTACGGCCCGTAGCTCAGCTGGTAGAGCACGTGACTCTTAATCATGGGGTCGAGAGTTCGAGCCTCTCCGGGCCGACAAAAAAAGGCAGCTTTTTTTTAAATAGCTGCCTTTTTCAGATCTCAGAAATCCATTCAGACTTTCTGAATCCTGACTGCTGATAGCTTAAAAGGAGGTATCCTGCTGTACGGGTCCAGTTCATCCCTGGTGAGACGGTTGACCTGCGACTCGGTGAAATGCCAGGGCATGAAGACCTCGCCAATGAGCACTTCCTCTGAAATGCGCACAAGCGTCTCAAGTTCCCCCCGGCGCGATTCAACCTTCACCCTGCCGCCTTCAAAGAGGCCATAACGTAAGGCGTCTTTCGGATGGATAAGGATAAAAGACTCATTGATGAAATCCCTCAGCACTTTTGTCCGCCTGCTCATAGTGGCAGTATGGTAATGGTAAAGCAGCCTGCCGCTGTTGAGCATCAGGGGGTATTCAGAATCGGTAAACTCATTTTGAGGAATGTATTCAACAGGGAACAGCTTGCCCCGTCCGGTAGGGGTATTGAATCTTTCGAGATAAAGCGTAGGAGTTCCGGGATGGTCGCTTGTGGGACATGGCCATTGAATACTTCCATTTTCAAGCCTCGCATAGGAAATCCCCGCCATGATGGGCGTTACCCTGGCTATCTCGTCAAATATCTCACTCTCATCGCGGTAATCAGGCATCGGTTTGCCCATCCTGCGCGATAGTTCATGGATAATCCTCCAGTCAATCCTTGCAGTTCCCGGACACTCAACCGCTTTCCGTGCCCTTAACACCCGACGGTCGCTGTTCACAAAAGTACCTTCCTTTTCAGCCCAGGCTGATGCGGGTAGCACCACATCGGCAAGCCTTGTGGTCTCAGTCAGGAATATATCCTGGACAACAACAAACTCCATCCTGTTCAGTGCCTCTTCAGTATGATTAAGGTTCGGGTCGCTTATCATGGGATTTTCTCCCATGATGAAGATGCCCTTTATCTTTCCCTTCCAGGCAGCCTGCATTATCTCCACAGTTGTAAGTCCGGGGCGCGGTGAAAGGGATTCATAAGGCACGTCCCAAACCTTTGCAACCTTGCGGCGGTTCTCATCATCTGCAACAGGAATATAACCCGGGTAATTGACCGGTGAACAGCCCACGTCTGTAACCCCCTGAACATTATTCTGACCCCTCGGCGGATTTATTCCGCATCTTTCACGGCCCACCTGTCCGGTAATAAGCATCATGTTGATGAGGCAAAACACGTTGTGTGTCCCGGTAACCTGCTGACTCATCCCCATTCCTGTGGCAATCATTGCCGTTGGGGATGTTGCATAAAGCCTGGCGGCCAGTATCAGACTTTCGGCAGGAACTCCGGTTATCTCCGAAACAAATTCAGGGGTATATCTGGTTACAAGCTCCTCAAGATCCGAGAATGCCTCCATGCCACCCTCAACCCGGTCCTCTATGAATCGCCTGTCGATCCAGCCATTTTTTATAATGATATGAACCAGCCCGTTGAGCAGGGCAATGTCGGTGCCGAGCTTCGGCTGAAGCCATACGGTTGAGTATTTGACGAGCGGAGTCCATTTGGGATCAACCACAATGATTTTCTGTCCTTTTGCGGCCGCCCTTTTCACGTAGGTGGCTGTAATGGGATGAGTATCAATAATGTTGTTACCAATAACAAACAGGCAATCAGTTGTTTCAAAATCCTGAACCGGATTGCTGCCAGCCCCGTCGCCGATGGCTTTCAGCATTGCCGTAACAGTCGAGGCATGGCAAAGGCGTGTGCAGTAATCTATGTTATTTGTGCCAAAGACTGTCCGTATAAATCTTTGAAACAAATAGTTATCTTCATTGGAGCATTTTGCCGAAGCATAACCTGCAAGAGCATCGGAACCATATTTGTCTTTGATCTCAAGAAATTTCGCGGCAATAAGGTCGAGAGCCTCATCCCACGATGCTTCCTCAAACTTCCCGTTTCGTCTTATAAGCGGAACTGTCAGTCTGTCGGAACTCTGCACGAATTCATACCCGAACCGACCCTTGACACAAAGGCGTCCATCGTTGGGAAGAACCCCCTCCACCCCATTTATCCTTACCATTTTTCCATCCTGAACCAATAGTTCCACCTGGCATCCCACACCACAATAAGGACAGGTTGAAACAACCCTCTTCTCAACTTTCGAAAGATCGATACTAGTCCGGTTGGGTTTTTCAACAATTGCTCCCGTCGGGCACAGCTGAATGCATTCTCCGCAACCATCGCACTCACTTTCACCCCAGAGACCTGTTCCTGCAATAATCCACGAACCGGTTCCCCTCCCGTTGAAGGAGAGCACATTCTTACCCTGAACCTCGTCGCAAGCCTTTATACAGCGGAAGCACTTTATGCATTTTGAAGGATCATAAGTAAGAACAGGAGAAGAATCCTCGGTTTTAAAGTCAGGTTTATGGCGGAAAGGCTTAAGGAACCTGTTAGCAGGCTTATCGAGTCCGTATCTCAGAATCAGTTCCCTAAGCTCGTCAGGGTAAGTCCCGTCATAGTGATGGCTGTACTCGTACAAAAGATAGTTAAGCAGAAATCTGCGGGTTTCTTCAAGTTCCTGGTCAAATGCGATCACCTTCATCCCTTCGGTCACCTTCACCGTGCATGATGTGGTCATGCCCCTTGTACCCTCTATTTTTACAAGGCACAGTCTGCAGGCGCCGGTGGGAGTCAGCTTGTGGTGGTAGCACAGGCCGGGTATGGGAATGCCGTTCCTGCGGGCTGCCTCCAGCAGGTTTGAGCCGGCAGGCGCCTGAACAGTCCTGGCATCGATTGTAAAAGTGGCCATCTCCATAGAAAAACAGTTTAATTAAAGTTGCTGGTTACTGGTTGCTGCTTACTCATTTGCCAGTGCCTCCGAGAAATGCCCCTGAAGCGTTTCAAGCGGAAGTATTGGCGACTGTCCCAGCGGGCAAAGCGAGCTCCTGGCTATCTGCCGGGCGTGGATCACCATATCGTCGAGGATTGCAATCCGTTCGCCGGGGGCGGCCAGGGATAAATCCATCGACCGTTCATAAATATACGTTGTTCCGATTCTGCAGGGAACGCATTTACCGCAGCTCTCGTGTTTGAAAAAGCGCAGAATGCTCTGGATCATTGGAACAAGCTTTCTTTCACTTCCCATTACAATCACAGCTCCCGAGCCAAGAGTTGCTCCCCGCTCCTTCAGCCGTTCGTAGCACATCGAAAGATCAGCAGAAGAGTAAGGAACGAAAGTGCCGGCAGCACCTCCCAGCAGAGCGGCTTTCCAGGGTTTCCCGTCGCGGGTTCCTCCAGCAAGATCGTTTATCAGATCATTCAGGATTGCCCCTGCCTCCACCTCGTAGCAACCGGGAAGAGCAACATCACCGCTTATCGTGAAAATTTTCGTACCGGGCGTCCTTTCGGTTCCCGACGACCTGTACCATGAACTACCGTTTTCAATGATCCCCGGGATGTTAGCCAGCGTCTCGACATTATTGACAAGGGTTGGCTGTCCCCACAGACCCTTTTCGGCCGGGAATGGCGGTTTAATGCGCGGATATCCCCTCTTTCCCTCGAGCGATTCAAGGAGAGTGAGTTCCTCGCCGCAGAGGTAGGAGCCTGCGCCCGGTTTTATCTCAAGATCAAAAGAAAAACCGCTGCCCAGAATATTGTTGCCCAGGTATCCCTTTTCGTATGCCTGATTGATAGCACTCTGAAGCTTAATAATCGAATCATAGTATTCACCGCGGATATAAATATACCCCTTCCCGGAGCTTATTGAGTATGCTGCTATGGCAATCCCCTCAATCAGCAGGTGGGGATTGGTCTCCATGATTATTCTGTCCTTGAATGTTCCCGGTTCCCCCTCATCGGCGTTGCAAACAACGTAATGGGTTATCCCGGAGTGTGATCCGGAAGCCGTCTGTTTCTTCACTCCCGTAGGGAATCCGGCGCCGCCCCTGCCCCGGAGTCCTGATGCAAGCACCTCTTCAACAACCCTTTCCGGACCATCCTCAAGAGCCCTGGCCAGGGCGCGGTATCCCCCGGCATCAACATAATCGATAATGCTGCAAGGATTTATCCTGCCTGACGATCCAAGTATAATGCGCTTTTCCTTAATCATTTCGATGGAGGATAAGTAAGTTTCAGCTCATCCAGGACAGCTGCCAGCGATTCGCGGGTAAGGTAGCCATAGACCTTCCGGTTGATCATCATAGCCGGAGCAACATCGCAGATACCCAGGCATTCGGCCTCCTCAACAGTAAAAAGACCGTCGGCAGTGGTTTCACCCGGACGGATGTGAAGCAAGGAGGCAAGCATCTCAAGAATATCAGCCGATCCCAGCATATTGCATACCGGAGAGTTGCATACTCTTAAAATATAACGCCCTCTCGGTTTAAGGCTGAACATTGAATAATAACCGGCAACACCGTACACCCAGGAAAGATTTACATTAAGGTAGCGGGCTGTGGCACTCAGAGCCTCCTCTGAGAGATAGTTCTGAGGATGACTATCCTGAAGAGCATGAAAGATTGATAACAAGTTAGCCTTATCGGGGCTGAATCCGGAAATAATTTCCAGCTGATCCATTGCAATTCGTTTAATCTGCAAAAGATACAGAATTTTTTAAAAGGACTAAAACATTCAATTATGATAAATATCCATAAAGCCGAAGAAATCCGGAGCAGAATGGATAACTTTACTCCAGGCACAAGGTCAAAAGCACAAATAACCAGCAACCGGGTGGAACGATCAGGAATCGGAGATATCACAGCCATAGTGCTTGCAGGCGGGCTCAGCAAAAGGATGGGCGGTCCGGACAAAAGCATGCTGCCGGTAAACGGAGTGCCCATGATCCAGCACATCGTGAAGCAGCTTGAAAAACATTTCAGGAAAATAATAATAGGAGGCGACGAAAAAAAGTACAGTTTCCTGGGGCACAAAGTAGTACCAGACGAATCTTCAGGCTCAGGTCCCCTGATGGGAGTATATTCATGTCTGGCGAGATCTGACACAGACCTGAACTTCATTACCGCATGCGACATCCCGGAGATCAGAGTAGAATTTATTGAAAAGATGATTGAAATATCGGAAGGAGCCGATATAGTGATGCCGGTAAGCGAATCAGGAGAATACGAGCCGCTCCATGCCCTTTACCGCCGGACAGTATTGCCGGCAGCAGGGAAGCAGCTTGGAGAAGGCGGGCTAAAGCTTTCCGGGCTGGCAGGAAAGGTTAAGACCAGGTACATCAGCTTTGATGGAGGAGGATGGTATCACAATCTCAACAACAAGGATGACTACGAAAGATACAAAGGTCCGGCTACCGGGTGAAGGCCCGTATCAGTCACCCCCGGTGTCGCAACAGCAAAAGTTTCGTACTTGCGAATGATTCTCTTTTACTAATCTTCTGTTTTTGCCTCTCTTTATCTTTTGCAATATATTATTTTTTGCATATATTTTTCATTTGACTTGTTTTAGTTTTTGCTAAACATTATCTTTGGAGAAATTTTCCGGCCAGATCATACCAACACCTGAAAACCGGTCACGATACTAAACTTATATCATGCCAGACAGATCCATAATAAAAATTCTGACAGACAATAACCTTAAGGTCACTCCGCAGAGAACTGCCGTGCTCGAGGTGATCTATAACCTCAGCAACCACCCTTCCGCCGATACAATTATCGACTACCTGCGCCTTAACTTCCCTCATATTCCTCTTAGTACTGTCTATAAAATTCTCGACGTGTTCGTGGAAAAGGGTATCGTTACTAAAGTGAAAACAGGCGACGATGTGATGCGATATGACTTCGTCAGGGATAAACACCACCACCTGTATTGCGCCGAATCGAACCGTATCGAAGATTACTTCGACGAGAAACTCGATAAAATCATTGAGGATTACCTTGGCAAAAATCCTATTCCAAACTTCAGGATCAAAGATGTCAAACTTCAAATCACCGGAAATTTCACCGACAGACCTTACCCGGAATTGCAGACAAAAAAACCGGATACAATCCAGTGATTATCCTTTGATTTGTCGTAACTTATACTGAAATTTCCTAAAGATCCTCCTCCACTAAAACTCCCTTCAAGACAATGAATAAGAAAAAATATCTTTCAACAGCTTCAAGCCGTCATGGAACTTGCCCGGAGGCCAGCCAAAGGTCCGGGAATCACTTTTTTGGATAAACGATAAACATTTACTAACAAAAACAAAACAATCATTATGGAAGAGAACAAATCTTACGCGATGCCGAGGATCGGCGACAAAGCTCCGGAATTCAAAGCAGTTACCACCCAGGGTGACATTAACTTTCCCTCCGATTATAAGGGTAGCTGGGTTATCCTGTTCAGCCATCCGGCTGACTTCACCCCGGTATGTACATCGGAATTCATGACTTTTGCCAGCATGGAAAAGCAGTTCAACGAGGCAAACTGCAAACTCGTCGGATTATCGGTCGACGGACTATACAGCCACATCGCATGGCTCCGCACAATCAAGGAGAAAATCGAATATAAAGGCATGAAGAATGTCGAAGTCAACTTTCCGCTTATCGAGGACATTACCATGGAGGTCGCCAATAAATACGGTATGATGCAGCCGGGCGAAAGCTCAACCAAGGCGGTCAGGGCTGTATTCTTCATCGACCCCAAGGGAATCGTCCGCACCATTCTCTATTATCCGCTTAGCCTGGGCCGTAACTTTGACGAAATCTACAGGGCTCTTATCGGCTTGCAGACAGCTGATGAATTTTCAGTTGCTCTTCCCGCCGACTGGCGTCCGGGCGACGATGTGATCGTTCCTACTGCAGGTTCATGCGGCGTTGCAAAACAGCGCATGGAAAGCAAGGAAGAAATGACATGCTACGACTGGTTCTTCTGCACCAAGAAGCTTGACAAGGAGAAAGTACTGAATGCAATCCTGAAGAAATAGCTTCATTACCGGCGCCCGGATGTCACAGTAAACACACAGGGTATTTATTATGTATAAATGAGACAAAAAAATGATTGAAATAACTTTCGATGGCGGCAAAGTCGTAACAGCCCATACAGGCGGACATCAAATAAGAACTGATCAGCCTGTTGATAACGGAGGCGGCAACACAGCACCTGCTCCCTTTGACCTGTTTCTGGCATCAATAGGAACCTGTGCGGGTATTTATGTAAAAGGATTCTGCGATAACCGCAACATTCCTGCTGAAAATATCAGGATAATTCAAACGACAGTCTGGAATAAGGAAATCCATCTTCCGGCCTCCATAAAGCTTGAAATAAAACTTCCCCCTGATTTTCCCGAGAAATACAAGGAATCTCTTATCCACGTGGCAAATCTTTGCCTGGTAAAGAAATCAATTGCAAATCCTCCCGAATTCACCATTGACGCTTCGTATCAATAAAAAAGGCCGGGTTCTTGCCCGGCTTTTTTTCTAAACATAAAAGTATCCTGATCGCGGCTGACTGACTGATTATTCAATAAACATGTTTAGAAGCTGTTCAAGGAGTTCCTGCCTGCCGCTTCGTACTTCGGGCTCACCGGCTTTAACTGCCAGATTCCTGAGGTCTTCGAGGGTAAGCTTGCCTTTCTCGTAATCCTTGCCGGCTCCCTTGTCGAATGATGCATACCTTTGCTTCTTCATCTTCAGGTAATCACTCTCCTTCAGAATCTTGTCGGCTGCCACAAGCGCCCTTGCAAACGTATCCATGCCGCTGATATGGGCAATGAACAGGTCCTGCAGGTCGGTTGAATTCCTCCTGATGTGTGCATCGAAATTGATGCCTCCTGTCCTGAATCCTCCTGCCTGAAGTATAACAAGCATGGCTTCGGTTGTCTCATAGACATTGGTCGGGAACTCATCCGTATCCCATCCGTTCTGGTAATCTCCCTTGTTGGCATCTATGCTTCCTATCATATCATCGCAGGCTGCAACCTGGAGATCGTGGGCAAAGGTGTGGCCTGCCAGTGTCGCATGGTTTACTTCAATATTCAGCTTGAAGTCCTTGTCGAGACCATAGTTCTTCAGGAAGCCGATAACCGTTGCTGCATCGTAATCGTACTGGTGCTTGGTGGGTTCCATCGGCTTCGGTTCAATGAGGAAGGTTCCCGTAAAGCCCTGCTTCCTTCCGTAATCGCGTGCCTTTGTAAGCATCATGGCCAGATGATCGAGTTCCCTCTTCATATCGGTGTTGTGAAGACTCGTATACCCTTCGCGTCCTCCCCAGAAAACATAGTTCTCCCCTCCGAGAGCTATAGTCGCATCAATTGCATTCTTAAGCTGGACAGCCGCATTTGTGAGAACCGCAAAATCGGGATTGGTGGCAGCACCGTTCATATACCTTGGATTGCCGAACAGATTTGCCGTGCCCCACAGAAGCTTCACCCCTGTCTGGTCCTGCAGTTTCTTCATCACAGGCACGTATTTTTCAAGGCGTTTTTCAATATCGAGTACCGACCCGTCGTTTCCAACAACGTCAACATCATGGAAGCAATAATAGGGGGCCCCAATTTTGGTGGTAAACTCGAACGCCGCATCCAGCCTGTGGCTAATCTTGTCATCGAGCTTCATGTCATCCCACGGGAAAAAATGCGTTGTGCTGCCAAACTGATCGGTACCATCACCACAGAATGAATGCCAGTAAGCAACAGCAAAACGCATATGATCCTTCATCTTTTTTCCCGAAACCACCTGTTCGGGATTATACCACCTGAATGCAAGGGGATTCTTTGATTTCCTGCCTTCATACTCGATCTTCCCGATTCCGGGATAGAACTCTTTTCTGCCTTTGTAAATCATATCAGTAATTTTTGTTAAAGTATTTCTTTGATCCGTATAACACAAAATAAGAAAGGAAAGTGCAACATTTTTAGCTAAAATTCAAATAATTATCAAACATTTTTTAGAAGTTCTCTCCATTTTTCCCAGGCATCTTCATAAGCACCCTTCCTTGAGCTGTCAGGCTCGGTGGTACCAACCGGCCTGAGTCCTGAAAATGCTTCACCTGCCGATTTGTAGTATCCGCAGCCAATCCCGGCTCCGCGGGCAGCTCCAACCGAACCGTCTGTATTATAAAGATGAATCTCTGCTCCCGTAATGCAAGAGAGAGCCTCCCTGAAGACAGGGCTGAGAAACATATTCGCCATTCCGGCCCTTATTAGGCCCGCATCAATTCCGGTCTCCTGCATTATGTCGAGACCATACCTGAATGAAAAAGCTATTCCCTCCTGTGCAGCCCTGAAAAGATGGGCATTCGAATGCCTGTTGAAGTTCAGTCCGGAAATCCGGCATCCGATATCCCTGTTCATCAGGATTCTTTCGGCCCCGTTACCGAAGGGAAGAATTGACAACCCGTCGGACCCGGGTTCAACTTCCGCTGCAAGTCTGTTCATTCCGTTATAGTCGATACCGCTGCCGGTGTTTCTCTTCAACCAGGAATTCAATATCCCGGTGCCGTTTATGCAAAGCAGAACTCCCAGGCGGGGATTGGAACTTGTGTGATTTACATGCAGAAATGTATTAACCCTCGAAAGCGGATCATACCTTGTCTGATCGGTAACCCCGTATATCACCCCGGATGTGCCTGCCGTGGCGGCAACTTCTCCCGGCTGAAGTACATTGAGCGACAGTGCGTTGTTGGGCTGGTCGCCGGCCCGGTATGAAACAGGAATACCCGCAGGAAGGCCGAGCTCAACTGCAATATCCTCCCTGAGCAATCCCTGCACCGAGAAGGATTCCCTCTGATCAGGAATAATATCCTGACTGAATCCGAAAGTTTCCATCAGCTCACCCGAGAGGCCTCCCCTCCTGAAATCCCAGAAAATACCCTCTGAAAGACCTGTGAAAGATGTCACAATCTCCCCCGTCATCCTCATTGCAATATAATCGCCCGGAAGCATTATCTTAAAAATCCTGCCAAACAGGTCTGGTTCATTTTCCTTAACCCAGGCAAGCTTGGCAGCGGTGAAGTTTCCAGGAGAATTAAGCAGATGGGACAGACAAAAGTCGCTCCCCAGTTTTTCAAAGGCATTCTGTCCGTACTTAACAGCACGGCTGTCGCACCAGATTATGGATGGACGAAGAGGCTTCATATCAGTTCCTACAGCAACAAGCCCGTGCATCTGATAAGAGATACCGACGGCGCCGATACCATCCTTCCTGTCCCCGAGCTGACTGATGCACTCATGAATCGCCGACCGAAGGTTCAGCCACCAGTCCTCCGGGTCCTGTTCAGCCCAGCCCGGATTAATAGCAACAATCTTCATCTCATCCTTTGGATAAAAGGCTGAAGCCAGGCATTCGCCCGATTCGCCGTCAATAACCGAAGCCTTCACGGAAGAACTCCCAAGATCAATCCCCAATAACAGCATGTCGTTTCCAGTTTTATTTTATTCAATTACCTGATTAAAGATCCTTACCAGCCGTCCGGAGGTATAATGGTTTGCCTTCAGGAGCGGATTTCCGGCCCGGTAAACTGTATTTCCGGTATTTGCAACTCCTGCAATGGCTGTCAGATATACCTTTATATTATATATATTATATGGCCGCAGGCAATCAGCAATTGCGGATATTATAATCAGATACTTCATTATTTCCGTGTCGCCGGCTGCTTCTTTCTTAATGTCGATTCCCTGATTATGAGTTCATGCTTTACAATGATTGTACTAAGGCTGGATGCACCTTTGTCATTCAGGATGTTGATCAGTGAAGTTGCGGCAAGCCTGCCTATCTCCCTTGCAGGATAATCAACTGTTGTAAGGCATGGCTTGATAACCCTGCTTACAGGTTCATTGTTGAAACCGGCCACAGCAATATCGCCCGGAACCTTTATACCTGATTTCTGAAGCTCACATATCACTGCAACAGCCGATGCATCGTTGGATGTAAAGATCCCGTCGGGCCGGTCCTTCATGCGCAGGATGGCCTGCACGGCATCAAGACCTGCCTGACTTCCAAGCTCGCTTACAATCAGCAGTTCATCATCGAATGCTATCCCGTTGTCGGCCAATGCCCGTTTATATCCCTCAAACCTGTCTGAATAGACGTTGCGAAGCATGTTTCCTCCGATATGCATGATCCTCCGGCAGCCCTGATCAATAAGGTGGGAAGTCACCTCGTACCCGGCCCTGAAATTGTCGATCACAATACCCATGCATCCCGGGCAGTTTGAAACCCGGTCAAAGAACACAACCGGGATATTTTTCCTGAGTATCTGATTGAAGTGGTCAATGTTTTCGGTGTCGTAGGCCAGGGAAACCAGCAATCCGTCGACCCTGCTGTGAAAAAGAGTCGATACGCAGGCTGTTTCCTTTTTTCCTGACTCCTGCGACTGACTTATGATCAGCCCGTAACCAAACTGGTTCGTTATCTCCTCCATCCCTGCTATCACAGTGGCCATGAAAAAACTGTTCAGTTTGGGAACCACCACCCCTATGGTTTCGGTGCTCCTTTTTCTCAGACTGCTGGCAAACTTGTTCTGCTGGTAGCCCATCTCTTTTGCCATGGCTCTTATCCGCTTCTTCGTATCCGCATGGATATGCGGATGGTCCTTTAAACCTCTGCTGACCGTCGAGGGTGAAATATTCAGGGCTTTTGCCACATCGTAAATGGTGACATCACGGGTGCTCATCTGCAGGAAAATGAATTAACAAATTTAATATAAAATGACAGACAGTGAAAAAAATTAAGAAAAAAACCCGCAATCGGTTGCATATTTTTAAAAACATGTCTATTTTCGGAATTCAAAGAACCTGATCTGCCATTCTTTTTTTTAATATACTTACTAACCATGAATCATGAAATCCGTTTCCCAATCAAGGCCTCACTAACCGTTGCGGCTTTGCTAAGCCTTTTAGCAGTAACCTGTCAGGCTCAAAAGATAGCCTCGCTCGAAGTAAATCTTGCCAGTCCCGCCTTTGGGATGAAAATCCCCGTGAGCATCAATCTCGACGAGGTTACCTACCTGTCCGATACACTCCTGGCATTATATGAGATCAGGGATGGTACCTCAACAAAAGTTCCGTTTCAGACCGAAGCAGGCAATCCAAGAAAACTGACATGGCTGGTCTCATCGGGAACCGGAGCCAATGAAAAGCACACATATGAGCTGGTGAGCGAAAAATCGATGTTTCCCTATACTATGAAAGCGTCGGTCAAGGATGGCGCCCTGCTTATTCATTCAGGCGACCAGAAACTGCTTCAGTACTTCTTCACTACAGTATATCCTCCGGCCGGAGTTGATACTGCATACAAAAGAAGCGGATTCATACATCCCCTGTGGTCACCTCATGGGCAATCGCTTACGCGGATTCAGCCGCCTGACCATTATCACCATTACGGCATCTGGAATCCATGGACCATGGTTGAATTTGAGGGTGACACCCTGGATTTCTGGAATATAAATTCAAAGCAGGCCACTGTCCGCTTTGCCAACTTCGTATCGGTTGAAGAGGGACCTGTTTTCTCTGAATTCGGAGCTCTTCATGAGCATATAGTTTTGAAGAAGGCAGGGAAAGACAAGGTTGCGATGAACGAACTGCAGAATGTAAGAGTCTATGAACCTGACAAAAGCGGTGACTGTTTCATAGTCGACTTCAACATAAACATGAACTGCGCAGGTGAAAGTCCATTCAGGATCCTGGAATACCGCTATGCAGGTCTTGGCTGGAGAACAACTGAGAAATGGAACAAATTGAACAGCATGGTCCTCACATCCGAAGGGAAGGACAGAAAAAGCGCCGACGGCAGCAAGGCAAGGTGGTGCATCGTCCAGGGTGAGATCGATACTGACTATGCAGGTGTTGTAATGATGTCGTTCCCGACAAACTACAACTTCCCCGAACCTCTCAGGATATGGCCCGAGAATCAGTATAACAGAGGCGACATGTTTGCAAACTTCTGCCCCACCAAAGATATGAACTGGGATCTGATGCCGGGGAAAAACTACAACCTCAGATACAGGTTCCTCGTCTATAACGGCCGTTTCGAAAAAGAAAAGGCGGAAAGTGCCTGGAACTACTTTGCCCGGCCGCCGGAGGTTATAGTCCGTAAGGTGAAATAAGCGATTTAATTTGTATTTATTATAAATACAATCTATTACCTTCAAAATTATTCGCAATCGATTGCACATTAGAAATGTTTTCATAAATTTGGTATCAACTAACCTTAATTGCCTGATTTTTATAACTCAATTTTATTCAACCCTTTAATTCAATTACATGAAAAAACTTCTGCTGCTGATTATGTTTGCCGGATTCACCTTGAATCTGGCGGCACAAAAAGTTGTCACTGGCAAGGTGACAGATGAAGAACAAAATCCTCTTCCCGGGGTTTCTGTGCAGGTAAAAGGGACATCCATCGGAGTTCTTACCGATAAGGATGGGCAGTTCCGGCTACAGATCCCCGTCGATGTGAGGATACTCTCATTCTCGTTCATCGGGATGAAAACCCAGGAACTCGAGATCGGAACACAATCCAGCTTCAGCGTTGTGATGCAGGTCGATGTCGGAATGCTTGAGGAGGTAATCGTAATCGGTTATGGAACAATAAAGAAAAAGGACCTTACCGGCGCCGTCTCCAGGATCGATGCGAATGAACTCGCTACTGAAGCCACATCTAACGTAACAACAATGCTGAGGGGAGCAATACCCGGACTGGCCGTGAACCTGAGTACGAGCGCCAAGGGGCTGAGCAGCTCAAGCGACATGCTCATACGCGGAGAGACATCGCTGAGAGCCGACGATGATGACCAGAAAAATGCCAACGCGCCTCTGGTTGTCGTCGACGGTATGCTTTACTATGGCGACCTGGCCGACATCAACCCGGTCGACATTGAGACTTTTGACATACTGAAGGATGCATCCTCGGCTGCCATTTACGGGGCCAGGGCTACAAACGGGGTCATCCTGATCACTACAAAAAGAGGGCTTAAGGGCAAACCCGTCGTCAATATAAGCACCAGCACCGGGATGGCATTCATTTCACATGCGCATTTCGAAATGATGAACGGAGAACAGCACATTGCAAGAAGGATTGCCGGTTTTGAACAGAATGAACGCAGGCAGACTTCTATCGGCGCAGGTTATTACAACAGCTATGAAAATCTTCCTTCAGGTGTAACGCTTGAACAGTGGAAGGCCTACGACGGTTCAACCGCTGCAACCGATCTCGACGAAGTATGGCTCTCAAGAATAGGCTTTGCTCCAATCGAAATCAACAACTACAAGGCCGGCAGGCTTACCGATTTCAAGGATTACACATGGCAGAACGGACTTACCCAGGACTATAACCTGAGCCTGTCAGGTAGTTCCGATGCCGTTTCATATTACTGGTCACTCGGCTACACCGATAACGAAGGTATAAGGTATAACGAGGAATTCAGTACCATCCGCTCAAGGATCAATCTTGATGCAGATGTAACTAATTTCCTGAAAGTAGGTCTGAATGCCCAGATGGCCTTCCGGGATGAAAGTCCTATTTCGCCCGGAGCAAGTCTCTTCAACACCCCCTATTCATCAATGTTCCAGGATGACGGAGTCACCCTTGAACTGACACCATCAGGCTATATCAACGCCCCTAACTTCTGGCTCGAAATGAGGTTCCGGGACCGCTATCGGAAGTACAATACCCTGAACAGCAAGATATTTGCCACTTTGACTTTACCTCTTGGACTATCATTCACCTCCGAATTCATACCAAGGTTCAACTGGAACAGGGACTATAACAGCTATTCGTCAGGCCACTTTGAGTGGGCATTGCAGGGCGGAAGAGCTTCCAGGGCCAACACTACGGTATTCGAATGGCAGATAAACAACATGCTGAAATGGAACAAGACATTCGGCGACCATGCCTTCGATGCAACCTTCGTGCAGAACGCCGAAAGATACAACTACTGGTATGAATATATGGAAAGGCAGAACTTCCAGCCTTCCGATGTTCTTGGCTACCACAGGATGCAGGCTGCAACCGAAGACGTCTCCCTCACAAGCAATGATGAGACAAGCACAGGTGATGCACTTCTGGCCAGATTGAATTATACATTCAAATCCAGGTACAACCTCACCGGATCCTTCCGCCGGGATGGTTATTCTGCTTTTGGCCAGGCTAACCCAAGAGCCAGCTTCTGGTCAGTTGCAGGAGGCTGGACCATCAGCGAGGAAGATTTCTTCAACGTCGACTGGATCGATCAGCTGAAGCTGAGATTGTCGTACGGTGTCAACGGGAACCGCGGTGTCGGAATTTACGATGCCCTCTCCAACCTTAACTCCGGTAAGTTCCTTCTCATTGAAGGCGGAGTTGAACAGTACGTCTCACAGCTTTACACAAGCCGAATGGCGAATGCAAACCTTAAGTGGGAACGCACCTCAGCTTATAACGGAGGACTCGATTTCGCGGTGATGAAAGGCAGACTGAGAGGTACTATTGAAGCATATTTCTCGATAACCAAAGACCTTATCATCCCGCGCCAGCTTCCAAACGTGACAGGCTACTCGAGCGTGTTCTCGAACATGGGTCAGGTTAACAACATGGGATTCGAATTCAACCTGAACTCGGTCAATATCTCAACCAATGATTTCACCTGGACATCCGACTTCTCGGTATCGCACAACAGAAACAAGATTGTTCATCTGTTCGGCGATTTTGTAACTGATGAGGAAACAGGAGAACTGAAGGAAGTGGATGATATAACAAATGAATGGTTTATCGGACATGCAATCGATGAAGTCTGGGATTATAAAACACAGGGAATCTGGCAGGCTTCCGAATCTGCAGAAGCTACCGCTTACTCCCGCTCACCCGGTGATTATAAACTTCTCGATTTTGATGATGACGGATATTACACTAATGACGACAAGCAATTCCTGGGCTTCAGGAGACCAAGGGTAAGACTAAGCCTGAGAAATGATGTCCAGTACAAAAACTGGCAGCTGTCGGTAAAGATGTATTCATATCTCGGTAATCTGAAGGCAAACAACTTCCTGAGAAACAACGAAGCATTCTACGACAGGGGTACCTATTACGATGTTCCCTACTGGACTGCTGACAATCCCGGTAACAAATGGGCAAGAGTTGAAAGCTACGAAACCAACTTCAACGTGTGGGAGAAAAATTCATTTGTAAGGCTTGACAATGTTTCACTTTCCTACAATATCCCTAACAGCCTTCTTTCAAAGATCAGGATAGTAAACTGCAGACTGTCGCTGGTTGCCGACAACCCTCTTGTTTATGCTCCTCAATGGTCATGGATGGATCCGGAAAATGATTCCTACACGCCTTCCTATATCTCATTCAAAGTAAATATCACCCTTTAAAATTACCGGATATGAAAAAGATTTTTTTAATGATATTATTCCTGACGGCACTCATTTTTATAGGTCCGCGTTGTTCCGAAGACTTTCTCAAACCCGAGCCTTTATCATTCTATGCTCCTGAAAACACTTTCGTTAATGCCGCCGGCTTCAATGCTGCGCTTATTGCCTGCCTGCGAAACGCCAGGCATGAGATGTACGGTGATACGCCACCCTTCCTCTCCGAGGGCATCTTTTCAGATGTCGCGGTTGAAGGAACAACCGATAAAACAGGTGTTCATATGGATATGCCGGCAGTGATACTTCCCGATGCCAACTTCAGCTACGGCGATGTAACAAAGCTTGGCAACCACTGGACCGAAGCCTACAACAGGATCAAGTATGCCAACGTGGTGATCTCAAGAATCGACAATGCCGAATGGAAAAGCGATGCTGAACGTAATAATATCCTCGGAAAGGCATATTTTCACAGAGCCAATGTCTATTACCGGCTGGTTCATCAGTTCGGCGACGTTCCGCTTATTCTTGAAGAAATAACCCAGCCCAAACTCGATTTCTATTCGTGCACACGGGAAAGTATTCTGCAGAAATGCAAAAAAGACCTTGACTTTGCGGCCCAGTGGGTAGATGCCGATGCTCCAATCGGCGACATCAATAAGGCAGCTGTAAATCATCTGCTGACAAAAGTCAACATGTCGCTCCTTGAGTTCGACGATGCAATAGCTTCTGCAAGCGCGGTGATAAATGACGGAATACATGCCCTGATGACAACCAGGTTCGGATCGTACAAGAATGATCCGACACATGATATTATCTGGGACCTTCACCAGGAAGAGAACAAGGCACTCGCCGAAAACACTGAAACAATCTGGCTGTTCGTCTGCAGTGAAACCATGACTGAAGACGGAGCAAGCGAAAAGCTCAGAATCATGCGCCAGGCTGTACCTTACTGGGGAGGGGCCGGAAAAGTCAAGACACCTACAGGCCAGACGGGCACAACCGACCAGCCGGGAGGCGCCCTTGTAGGCGGTCTTCCTGTTGAGATCGACCAGGTATTACAGTATGGAAGGGGCATAGGACGCCTTCGTCCAAGCCCATGGTACCAGCACGACCTGTGGGATGATTCCAACGATATGCGCCATAAATACCCCAACTGGATAAGAATGGAGGACCTGGTCTACAACATACCCGGTCTTAAGGCAAACGGCGACCCCTATTACAACCAGCATCTCCAGCTTTATGATGCAACGGGAGGCATTCTCTGTACTGATACAATCAGATCGTGGTTCGACTGGCCACACTACAAACTCTATGTAATCGACCCGACTGACAACACACCCGACGGCGGTTTCGGAGACTGGTATGAGATGAGACTGGCGGAAACTTACCTTCTGAGAGCCGAAGCTTATTTCTGGAACGATCAGCCCGATATGGCAACCACCGATCTGAATGCGGTCAGGACACGTGCCGGCGCCGCTCCATACACATCAGACGAGATCAATATCGGCACAATCCTGGACGAAAGGGCACGGGAACTCTATTACGAGGAGAAGCGGAAAACCGAACTGACACGAATTGCATATATTTTCGCAAAAACGGGTAAACCCTGCTACAACGGGAAAACCTATAGTATGGCAAACTTCGGAACAGACAATTTCTGGTACGACAGGGTCATAGAAAAGAACATTTTCTACAGGGATAACGTAAAGGCTCCATTCTATAATTACCGCGTAGCTCCCTATATTGTCCTGTGGCCAGTCCTCTCATCGGCAATCAATGCAAACAGCCTCGGACATATTAACCAGAACTTCGGATACCCGGGATATGAGTCAAACATTACACCCTGGAAATGGGTCGATGGCGAAGGTGAAGGATCAATTGTTGAACAATGAGCAGAAATACATTAAGAAACACCTGCTTCTTTTAAGGAATTTTTGATCCTAATCCTTATCTTTATGAACAGAACAATTATGTTTCTTAAATCCTGAAACCGATAATGGAAATTCCCCCGGCAGGCTTTTCAATGCCGCCGGGGGAAAACCATATGACAACCCTTAACCAAAATAAACAATAAATGAAAAGAAGAATTTTCATCTCCAGAGCTGCTCAGGCTGCTGCAGGGTCGCTGATTCTGCCGACAATTGTTCCTTCTTCCGTCATAGGCCGCAATCCGCCGAGCGATAAGATCAACATCGGATGGATAGGCTGCGGCAGGCAGGGAAGAGGAGATATCATGGGTACCATGAGATTCGACACTGCAATGGTGGTAGCTGCTGCCGATGTTGATTCAAAAAGGGTGGCACTCGGAAAGCAAATGGTCGAAGGCTTTTATTCAAGAAAGACCGGAAACAGCAACTATGTCAATGTAAAAACCTACGGCGACTACAAGGAGTTGCTTCTCGACAAATCGATCGATGCGGTCATGATAACAACACCCGACCACTGGCACTCCCAACCCGCCATTGAAGCAGCCCTTGCCGGAAAGGACATCTATCTTGAAAAGCCTACTTCCCTTACAATAACAGAAGGAAGGCTTCTAAGTGATGTGGTGAAAAAGACAAAGGTCATTCTTCAGGTTGGAACCCAACAGCGCTCAAGTCCCCAGTGGAGAATCGCTGCAGAACTTGTACGGAACGGCAGAATCGGCAAGCTCCATACAGTCAAAATAGGATTACCCGGAGATCCGGCCGGTCCGGAAGCCCCTGAAATGCCGGTTCCGACAAACCTGAATTACGATATGTGGCTTGGATCCACACCGGAAGTCTACTACACCGAGATCCGCGTCCATCCGCAAAGTGGGTTTGACCGCCCCGGATGGCTGAGGTGCGAACAGTTTGGCGCCGGCATGATAACAGGCTGGGGTCAGCACCACTTCGACTCGGCAGCATGGGGAATGGATACAGAACTGACCGGTCCGGTATCGATCGAAGCAGTTGCTCAATTCCCGAAAGCAGGATTGTGGGATGTTCACGGTGATTTCATGTCAATAGCAGAATATGCCAACGGGATAACTCAGCTTACAAGCGGAAACTACCCCAACGGAGTCAGATATGAGGGAACCGACGGATGGATCTTTGTTACACGCGGTAACTACAGGGCCACTGACAGTGACCCGATTGTCCAGGCTCAGAATACCAAAGCCCTCGACGCCAGTGATCCCAAAATACTGAGTTCAGTGATCGGTCCCAACGAGATTCATCTCTATGAAAGCAGTGATCAGGCAGGCAACTGGCTCGACTGCATCAAATCGCGCAAGGAACCCATTTCTCCGGTTGAGATCGGACACAGGGCTTGCACGGTCTGCCTTGTTACCCATATAGCAATGAAACTGGGGAAAAAACTTAAATGGAACCCTGAAACTGAGAAATTCGTGGGCGACGATGAGGCCAACAGCTTGCTGTCAAGGCCCCAGAGAGCACCCTATGGCACAAATTACATAAAATTATAGGTTTGTATTTACCGGACCCGCATGCATCTGTAGCCTCATTTTTTTGAGATTGTGTAGTGCATGCGGGCTTCCTGTCTTTACAAAGCAGAAAACAGATCACTAAACAAAAAGAAATGAACAGACTGATAAGAGGCATCCTCATATTACTTACGGGCAGCTTACTGTTTTTACCGGCATCGGCCGCCAAACTGACAGCTGAGCTTACCGGATCCAAAATCAATGTGAGCATCGACGGAAAATTCTTTACCAGCTACATCTTTTCAGAGGATGAGAAATACCCTTTCTTCTACCCTGTGAACGGACCGGTAACAGGTGGTTCGGTAACATCCATGAGAAACGCTGTTTACCCTCATCATACATCCTTGTTCTTTGGATGCGACATGGTAAACGGAGGAAATTACTGGCAGGAAGGGCTTGAACGCGGAAGGATAATATCTGTAAATGCCCGCATTGAGAAAGAAGGAGGCGATACAGTTGTGATAACCGACGAATGCATCTGGAGCCGCCCGGGAGCTGTCTCCCCGGTAAAGGATACCCGGAGGTACATCATAACCGCACCAGCAGCTGACAGGACCCTCATCGATGTTGAAATTACAATGCTGACACTGATGGATGTCCATATCAGGAAAACAAACCATTCGCTGTTCAGCGCAAGGCTTGCCGCTGACATCTCCGTCACGAACGGCGGCACAATGATAAATGCCGAGGGTGCAAAAAGCGAAAAGGATACATTCGGAAAGAGATCCCCGTGGATCGACTTCTGCGGGAAAAGGGGAAATTCAACTGAAGGCCTGGCAATAATGCAGCACCCGTCAAATCCCTGGTACCCGGCTCCCTGGTTTACTCGCGACTACGGGTTCATTTCACCGACACCCATGTACTGGCCTGAAAACGGTGAGGAGACTTTCCTTAAGGATGGAACCAGACTTGTCCTGAAATACAGGGTACTTGTCCATGCAGGCGATCATTTACAGGCTGATATCGCCGGAGAGTTTAAAAAATACATATCAGGAACGTTATAACATTGTTATAACATTGTCATAGGAAGGCGTGAGGCGTGCGACATGAGGTACGCGGTATGCTGTTTGGTTTCATTCATGCGTTTTTCTGTAAAGACATTCTGTCCTCCGGCACGAACTGCAGGGATACGGATCGAAGTTTACATCTGCTCCCATGCCGATCAATCCGCTGACCGACTTTTCAGGGTTCATAAGCGCCGAAGCGTTGAGACTGACTCCGCAGGAATTTCCGGGCATGAGTTCAAACAACCCGTGCTGTTCCGATACGTCCCATCCGCAATACCCCGGACTATACCGGTTTGTAACCCTTAAACCTGAGATTTCAGCAGCTTTCCTCACTTCCTGAAGAACCAGCAGGGATGCACGTTCCGCAATCTCACTTCCTATCATGTCGTAAATATAGGAGGCCAGGGGATCTCCGTCTTCCATGGCCTTCCTGCAGAGTTTTTCAGGTTCCGGACCTGCCGTACAGATAAAGACGGCAAATGATTCTGCTTTCCTCACCTGTGAAAAGACAACATCTTTAAGACTAAAACCGGCCCCATGGATTATTACTGATTTCGCGGCATTCTTCCATTTCTCAACAGGATATATCCTGTATTCGGCTTTTGCTGAACATACAGGGGCAACCTTGCCGATCAGCTCACGGATCAGACCGGAGAAATCATCAGCCTGATATCCTTCACCGTAACCGAGTAGTCTGCCTATCCGTTCGCCATCGACGCCAAGTTCTGAAAAATCATATTGAAATGTGCCCATCATTCCTGATCCAGTCCGGCTTCACGGACAATCTTTCCAACAACATCTTCCCATCCCAGCGACATAAGGTGAATCCCGCTTATACCCTTTTTTTTCCTTAATGCCGTAATAATTTCAAGTGTTATTGCTATTCCCTCCTCACGGGCTCCGTCTCCTGCTTTTTCCATGCGACTGAGTATCTTTTCAGGAAGGTACACTCCGGGAACCTTCTCATGGAGGTAAAGCGCAGCCTTATAGCTTTTAAGCGGTACCAGCCCCACAAGAATACTTACCTTTCCGAGGACATTCCTCCTTTCAAGCTGTTCGAGCCAGGGGTCAAGCCTTTCCGGTTCGAAAATTATGTTTGTCTGAAAGAACTGGGCACCGGCGTTAACCTTTTTCTGGTCCCTTATTGCCTGAAGTTCAGGGTCAAGTGCAAAGGGTGTAGTTGCAGCACCAAGAAAATATGTGGGCGGATACTTCATCTTTCTACCGTCGAGGTAGATGCCCTCATCCCGCATTCTGCGGAGAATCCACAGCATCTGCACCGAATCGAGATCGTTGATGTTCATATCGCTTGCCGGAGGAGGTCCCACTATGGGACTGTCTCCTGTGACACACAGTATGTTTCTTATCCCGAACTGTCCCGCTCCGATTGCATCCGCCTGCAGTGATATTCGTGTTGAATCGCGGGCGGCGATCTGAAATACAGGTTCCGCATTCAGATCGACTGCAACTTTGCAGCAGGCCAGTGCTGACATCTTCGGGATAGCTGATGAAGCATCAGTGAAATTTATTGCCTTTACATAAGGTCTTACCAGCTCTATGTCATTTTTAAGCTTTTCGGAAGAGGCACTCAGCGGCGGGGTCACTTCCGTGGCAACCACGAAGCGGCCTTCCCTGAGACTCTTCTCCATCTCCGAGGCCGGCTCCCTGTAAGCGGCCGGGTGATACTCTGAATCGCCGTTCCACCATACTGGCTGCCTTACAGTTCTGAAAACCGAATCCCAAACCTGTTTTTTAAGCTCCTTGTCGCGCGAAAACAGCGATCCGATGAATCTTCCGGTGCCTGTTCTTCCGATCTGACTGAATACATCAGCCCAGGTTTCGGTGCCTGTCCTGCTCCAGTCGAGTGGAGGCAGGACCTCCAGGAGAGTATCCTCACGTCCGATCTTCCTGGCCCGATAGTATATCGCGTGCCAGACGCATCTTCTTGTCGGGTCGACATAGCATTGTCCGTCGGGAGTGACACCACCACAGGGTCCGTTTCTGAGACCTTTCGGGCACTCCATGCAGCATATGAAGGCTGTCTCCTGAAGAAGGCAATTGCCGCACATCCGGCAGCCCCATACCGGGCCCTTGACAATTATCTCGATCTTTTCACGGAAACGCTTTCCGAAAGTCTCCCTCTTGAACGGATAAAAGGGGGGTTGCCAACGACGGGCAGGCTTGATAGCAGACATATATTAAGTTATTATAACTGAAGTTTAGGGCTTCAGGAATTGCGGCTTTGAAAATACTCAACAAATCTGATGGCAAAGTCATCCCTTCCCAGAACAAGATCGGCAGCCCGGGCGGCAGATGTTGATTTTTCAGGATTTGCTATTGGGCAGGTCACTCCGCAATAAACGGCAAGTGTCATGAAAGCCGCGTTAAGCGACTCCCTGTCGGGCAGCCCGAATGATATGTTGCTTGCTCCCATGGTTATGTTCATACCCAGCTTCCGGTGCAATTGTCGGATAGTCTCAAGTGTGACCACGCAGGCCTGAGGTTCGGCGCTTACGGCCATCGCCAGTGGATCGGCAATTACATCCTCAGCCCTGATTCCGGCCGCAACGGCTCTGTCGATAATCTTTTCTATTATCAACACCCGCTTTTCCGGATCGTTTGTGATCCCTTCATCATCCATGCACAAGCCTATGATCGCAGCACCATACTCCTTTGCAACGGGAATGAGAGTCCTGAGGGACTCCTCCTTGCCGTTAACCGAATTGATAAGACATTTGCCTGCAGAAACCTTAAGCGCGGCTTCGATGGCTGACGGATTCGGGGAATCGAGACAAAGGGGAATGTCAAAATTATCCTGTATGGCTGTCACAACTTCCGGAAGAAGCTTCGCATCATCAACCCCCGGATACCCGACATTAACATCGAGTATATCGGCGCCGGCCTTTATCTGGCTGGCTGCCAGTTCAAGCACATAGGAAAAATCTCCTTCCTGAAGGGAGGAGACCAGTTTCCGGCGGCGGGTCGGATTAATCGATTCGCCAATTATGATTACAGGACCATCGGTATCGATGATCACCTCCCTGGTCCTGCCTGAAAGAACTGTCTTCATGATTAAACTGCAAACTGTTTCAGATAATTTACTGCACCCTGCGGATCGGGGGAATAGAAATCGGCGCCAATCTTTTCGCAATACTCCCGTGTAACCGGAGCCCCGCCAATAAGTATCCTGATTTCAGGATGCTTCTCCTTCAATGCAGCAACGGTCTTTTTCATATTCTCCATTGTAGTCGTGAGAAGGGCCGAAAGCCCTACAAAAGCGCCCGGATTTTCCTCAATTGCCCTGAGGAACTTATCGGAGCTGACATCCACTCCAAGGTCGATAATCTCCCATCCGCCTCCCTCGATCATCATTGCAACCAGGTTCTTTCCTATGTCGTGCAAATCGCCGGAGACGGTGCCAATAATGAATTTCCCCTTCCGTTTGGTCTCGCCCGACTGAAAGAAAGGCTTCAGATGCTTCATGGAGCTGTTCATAGCCTTTGCAGCCATCAGCATCTGGGGAACATAGATCTCCTTACGGCTGAATCGTTCACCAACAGCAGCCATCGCAGGTATAAGCGCCTCATCGAGTATCCTGGCAGGACCCAATCCTTCTTCTATAGCCAGTTTCGTAATCTCATCCGCTCCATCCTGCCCCTTCATTCCGGGAGGGTAAGGCGAAGCCTTGTCCGTTTTGCCTGACTCAACACACAGTGCGATCCGGGCCAGTATATCATCCATAACTAAAATGATTGGTGCAATTTCGTTCTGAAAACCTTTAAGTCAATAAAAGCACGAAAATAATAAAATCAAAAGTAATTAATAATATTTGTTCATGCAACCGATTGCAAAATTATTTTAATTAAGATTTTTTAACCTTGAACGACATTGCTTACATGAACTTCACCTATTTACCGCTGGCTCTTTTTACAACAGATTCTGACTTTCCTTAATTTGCAGGATTCAACACAAATTTCTTATCTTGTACTTTCTAAAAAATCAACTGACTTGAAAATTGCATCTCTTTTCCTGTTTTATGCGGTTTTTATGAACCCAAAAGAGTAACTGGCATACATCTAATCTATTATGTAAAGTTTTAATGAAAAATTGGGTGTCTCGACCTGTGATTTTTTGGATGTTTGTTCGTCATGGTATGGGCAGTAACCGGGATCTCCAGCCTTGAGGGCTGGCCTTCCAGTAGCCCCGGTCCCATCCGGGGTGGGGGGCAATAATACCAATCCGACCCCGGAGGGGTGGCCTTCAATTTTCACATGTAATTGAAAGTCAACCCCTCCAGGGTTGTTCATCGTGTGTGGTGCTATCTTCCCGGGGTGAGACCCGGGCTACTGGAAGTCGACACCCCAGGTGTCGGAATAAGTTGAATTAATGTTTGGTCCGGTAGAAGTTCCTGAAAATATTAAACTCATCTTAACTTTGGGTGTCTTTCTCACAAAACAACACAAATTTCTTATCTTGTACTTTCCAAAAAATCAACTGACATGAAACCTCCATGTATTAGCATACACAAACAAAATAATATAATAATCACTTACATGGAGGTTCCATCATACCATTAAAATCAAAATTTTATAATGATGAAAACTATATCTCTTCTGTTCTGCCTTATGCTGTCGGGGACTGTCATGGCCCAGACTACTGCCACAGGAATATTTCAGGGAAATGCAGACATCGGGAATCCCGCACTAAAAGGCTCAGCCTCATACAACCCTGCCGATCAGTCCTATTTGCTGAAAGGATCAGGTTATAACATCTGGTTTGAAAGAGATGAGTTCCGCTATGTTTTCAACCAGATCGAGGGTGATTTCATCCTCACTGCCAATTTCCGCTTTGAAGGCCAGGGAACAGATCCACACAGGAAAACCGGCTGGATGATAAGGGCTTCGGAAGATGAAGATTCCCAGCATATCTCAGCTGTGGTCCATGGCGACGGACTTACCGTGATGCAATGGCGCGATTTCAAGGGTGCTGAAATGAAGGACCCTGAAGATGAATTGTTTGCAAAGGGTTCCGGCTATGAAATAATCCAGCTCGAAAGGGCCGGAAAAATTATTTTCATGAGGGCGGCAGTTGCCGGTAAGCCTTTTGAGAATATCGGCTCTTACGCAATGGAAAATATGCCCGATAAAGTCCTTGCAGGATTGTTCATCGGCTCTCACAATCCAGAGGTGACTGAACAGGCCACCATCTGGAATGTAAGGATCGACAAGCCGGTCGGAGACAATTACAATGCCTCCAGGGACGGAGCTGTGGGATGCCGTCTTGAAACCATGAATGTCTTCGACGGAAAAAGAACAGTGATACATGAAAAACAGGGAAGATTTGAGGCTCCGAACTGGATGCCCGACGGTAAACAACTGCTTTTCAATATGGACGGATTAATGTACAAAATCCCTGTAACGGGAGGCGCTATAAGCCAGCTGAACACAGGCACGGTTAAAAGAAACAATAACGACCACGGAATATCCTTTAACGGAAAACTGCTTGCTATAAGCAGCTCCAAGGATGATGCAGCCGGAAAAGGCTCGGCAGTGTACGTTGTGAAGCTGAAAGGCGGGGAACCAAGGCTCGTTACCCCCGAAACACCCTCCTACTGGCACGGCTGGCACCCCAACAACAAGGAAGTGATTTATGTCGCCCAGCGCAAGGGGATACCCGTTTACAATATTTACCGCAATTCGATAAAGGGAGGAAAGGAAGTGGCCCTGACCGATATTCCTGAAGGCGAACACGTTGACGGCTGTGAATATTCGCCCGACGGTAAATATATTTACTACAACGGCAGTCATACCGGAAATATGCAGTTATGGCGCATCAATGCCGACGGAACAGGAAGGGAACAGCTTACCTTCGATGACTACAAAAACTGGTTCCCCCATATTTCACCCGACGGAAAATGGATAGCTTTCATCTCATTCCCTCCGGATATCGAAAAGAACAGCCATCCATCATACAAGAGAGTCATGCTGAGGCTGATGCCTGCAGGGGGCGGTGAGCCGAGGGTGATTGCATATCTCTACGGCGGACAGGGAACCATAAACGTTCCATCGTGGTCGCCTGACAGCAAGCAGATTGCATTTGTCAGCAACTCGGGAAATTAAACATAAACCGTTAAAAACTTACCGGTTTACATTTTATATTGGATTTTAACTTACTTTAATCCCCGCGAATTTTACGTTTTCCGGATGAGATCTGGTATTAATACCTTTCTGTCTTTCCCAGTGTTTGCTATCCTCTACTGCTATACCGCGGTTGGGGTTGTTATCGTATTTATCCTCACTACGTTAAAGGCAAAGAGAGCTGTTCAGTTCCTGACCATGATATGGGCAAAATCAGTATTTGCAATCATGGGAAAAAAGCTGACAATAAAGGGTAAGGACAACCTCGATAAAAACAACAGGTACATCCTCGTGGCCAATCATGCCAGCCTTTTCGACATTGTTGCAATTACTTCGTTTTACCCGCAGGTTGCATGGTTCGGACATGAGCGCCTGCTAAAAGTGCCTATCTTCGGGGGCTTCCTCAGACTTATCGGTTATGTACCATTCAGGGAACCCACAGTCCGGAACACCCGGCATATGCTTGATCAGCTCATAAACAGATCAAAAAATCAGTCGGTTGCCCTGTTCCCCGAAGGAACCCGGACCCTCAGCGGAAAAATCAATCCGTTTTTCAGGGGATTCATATACCTGATGAGAACAGGAAACACTGATATTTTGCCAATAACCCTCAACGGATTCTATGACCTTAAACCAAAGAACAGGTTCTTTATAGATTTCGGTTCAAAACTGGAAGTGATCATACACAAACCCGTTCCGGGAGAAGAACTTAAGGATAAGACCGACGGTGAAATAATTCAGAGAATCAAAGGGATTATTGAATCTGCTTATAACTGTAACCAATAATATTTCCCAGGCAGACATTATGGAATCAATAAAAAATGAAAAATGGGTTTTCATAGTAAATCCGATAGCAGGAAACGGCTTCGGAAAGACGATGGTTCCCATAATCAGTGAAAAAATCAAAAAATACGGCATCGACGGGGAAATCGTCCAGACTGAAAGAAGCGGCCATGCAGTGGAGCTTTCAGGAGAATACTACGAAAAGGGATTCAGGATAATAATTGGTGTGGGAGGCGATGGTACTGCCAATGAGGTTGCAAGACCTCTTATCAACAGGAAAGATGTCGTTTTTGGTATGATCCCGGCCGGTACTGGCAATGATTTCATACAGATCACAGGATTTCATGACCGGATGACGGACTCTGACTGGGATATGTTTTTCAGGAAACAAGTCATCGCCATGGACGCCGGATCAGTTAACGGGATGATTTTCATCAACGGTATGGGACTCGGATTTGATGCCCAGGTAGCTGCGGAAAATTATACTGAACCAGGCGTTGTAAAAAAGGGAGGAAAACACAAGTATATCTGGCACATTATCAAAACCATACTGTTCTTCAGGGAAAAAAGGATGGCAGCAACTTATGGGGGAAGCAGAACAGAAACAGACTGCTTTATTAATACAGTCTCCATAGGGCGACGCTTCGCCGGCGGGTTCCTTCTGACACCCCGCGCTATTGCAAATGACAGCCTGCTTGATGTTTGCTCGATCAAAAGGCTAAACCTGATCCAGAGGCTTAAGTTGTTCATGAAAGTCCCGAAAGGAGACCATATAAAAGATAAAAAGGTGTTCTACTATCAGACTGACGGGCTGAAAATTGAATTTCCTGAAAAGGTCCCGTTCCACGTCGACGGGGAACTTAATTTTTCTGACCGCTTCGATGTCAGAATTATGCCTGAGGCACTCAACATCATATACAATCCTGATGGGAACCATTTTTTCAGAAAAAAGTAATCCTGGAATAAATCAGATTGCATTCTTCGATCTCGACCGGACAATTACAAGGGCTGTCAGCGGGAGACTTCTCGTAACAGGTGCTTACAGGCGCGGTCTGATGAAAAAATCAGATATCCTGAAAGCTCTATGGCTCTCATCTGCTTACCGGCTTAAGCTCAGGGACCCCGTCGCCATTATGAATGAAATGATAATTTGGGTGAAGGGAATAAAGGTCTCCGACTTCTCTTCCATGTGCCACGAAGTTGCCACTGAGGATCTTTTTCCATCTGTCTATAAGGAAGCTGCAGCTGAAATAGAACTTCACAGAGGGAAAAATATCCGCACGGTTTTGCTGTCATCATCGGTGTGCCAGATTTGCCGCGAAATATCAGTCCACCTGGGAATCAATGATATCATCTGCTCGGAGCTTGAAGCATCGGACGGACTTCTTACCGGCTTACCCCTTGGCAATCTGTGCTTTGGAGAAGAAAAAGCCAGAAGACTTACTATGTATTGTGAAAACAACAACTACTCTCCAGCTTATGCCTGGTATTACGGTGATTCAATTTCTGATCTGCCTGCCCTGAGCATTGTCGGAAATCCGGTATGCGTCAACCCTGACAGGCAGCTTGAAAAGGAAGCCTGTAAAAGAGGATGGAAAATATTCCTGTGGAAGTAGTATGCAAAGTGAATCACAGGCTGATACGATCTGTTTTTATTCGTGCATTGGTGGCAAAAAAAAGTAGCCACGAATGCACTAATGTTATACGGATTAATGACGGATACGATCTGGTTTTTACCACTCAGCTTTCAAGAATCAGTTTAAGCCTGTCGCACAGATCCCTTAGCCCTTCAGGTGTATCTCCTCCTCCCATTTCGATAGTAGCCCATCCGTTGTATCCTGTATCATCAATAGCCTTCATCACAGCGGTCCAGTTGACATCCCCCTCACGGAGCCTGACATTGAACCCGGCCGACCGGCCTTTTTCATCAGCAAGCTTACGGCTGTACTCCTTAATGTGAATTTTGGCTATCCTTTTGCCAAGAATCCTGATCCACTGTTCCGGCCAGCCAAAGGCAAGTATGTTGCCGCAATCGAAATAGGCGCCCACAAACTCACTCCGGAACTGGTCGATATAACGGGCCATTTCCAGAGGACTAAGAAGAAAACTGTTCCAGACATTCTCGATGGCAATCCTGACCTTCAGCTTTTCTGCCAGCGGAACAACCTTCTTTATCTCCCCTGCCGACCGGTCCCAGCATTCATCATAACCGACACTGTCTGTCACGCGTCCGGGTACAAGAAGCACCGTATCGGCACCGAAAGCTGCCGCATCTTCAAGGGCAACTTTCATTGCGGTTACTCCATCCTCCCTGACAGAAGGATCGGGACTCGACATCAGGAATTTCCAGTGCTGTGAATTACAAACACTTGGTACATGCAATCCGGTCTTCTTCATTGCCTGCAGCACCTCAGCCCTGTCGAGATGGCTGTCCACCTCCACGCCGTCAAATCCTGCCTGTTTTGCAGCTTCAAACTTTTCCATTATGCTGCTGCCCACTCTGATGCCTCCCCACATCATGCCTTTCTTCAGCGACCTGGCAGCCGGGGTACCGAACAAACCTGACCCCGTCAACGGCACTGCCGAAATAAATGCAGAAGCAAGACCCGTAGTCCTTGCGAATTGTCTTCTGTTCATTATTGCAGATTTTTCTGATAATATCAATGTATTACTCCAACAAAACCCAGGGCATCAACTCAGATTTGGCGCAACTCCTATTACAGGCGGCACTTCAGGGATATCAGGCACGGGGCCGAATTCGAATACCTTTGGCCCGAGCGACAGATCGGAATTCATCAGTTCATCCCATGTGACATCCTTGCCCGTGTAAGCCGACATCCTTCCCATGATTGTAATGAGGGTTGAATTCACCTGTGCCTCTCCGTCGTTGATTGTATTTCCGGTCCGGATCCCGGTAACAAGATTGATATGCTCCTGAACATAGGGATCAGTGACTTTCCATGTCTCGTCAGTCGAACCTTCCTCCGGATGCGGATATTTCCATATCTCCTCACCCTTAAGATTATATATCATCCCCTTTGCATTTGCAAATCCTTCAGTGCCAACAATGAACTGCTCGGTAAGATTGCTGCATCCTGTTATCTGACGGGCGGCGCAATGAGTATGCATCCCGTTGTCGTAGACGTATTCGACGCTGAAGAAATCGTACTGGTCGCCGCTCACTCTCCTCTGGCGCCCTCCCCATCCCATCGCCTTGACAGGATTTTTACCGATATACCAGTTCATAACATCAACTTCATGAATGAACTGTTCAACTATATGATCGCCGGAAAGCCAGCAGAAATTTGCCCAGTTACGCAGCATGTATTCCATATCCGTCCACCCGGGCTGGCGCTGAACCACCCACAGACCACCGCCATTGCGAATAATATGGGCGCTGACTATGTCGCCGATTTCACCGCTTGCCACCCTGCGCCAGGTCTCGGCAAAATCCTTCTGAACGCGCCTTATGGTGCCGCTTACCATGCAGAGTCCCTTCTCCTGGGCTCTCTTAACAGAGATCAAAACTTTCCTGGCTCCAACCGGATCCACTGCAACGGGCTTCTCCATGAAAATATGTTTTCCGGCATTCACGGCTGCCTCAATATGATACGGCCTGAATGCAGGAGGAGTGCACAGAAGTACAAGATCGACTCCCGAATCTATTACCTTCTGATAGCTGTCAAAACCAAGGAAACAATTCTCATCAGCGACTTCAACTGCATGCTTTGATTTCCTTAGTTGCTCCCTGCACTGGTCAAGCTTGTCCTTGAAGACATCACCGAGGGCCGTTATCTGCAAATTCGGACCCGCATCGAGGAAGTTTACTGCAGCGCCCGTACCTCTGCCTCCGCATCCGATCAGACCTGCCTTTATTGGCTTGCCATCGGGAGCCTGAGTCAGAAATGCGGGTAACGGGACCTCTGTCCTTTTTGGTTTACCGGAACACGATGAAACCAGCCCTGCGGTTCCTATTGCTCCAATAGCCGCCAGTGATGTTCTTGAAATAAAACTACGACGGTCGATACCTTCTCTAACTGTGCTTTTCGGGCTTTTGTCTTTTTCCATAGGTTTGATTTAAATATCTGATTATTCTAATAAACTTCAAGTTCTCTCCATCCCGGTATTGCCGGGAATTTAACGTGCGGTTCGGTCTGATACCAGTAACAAACCGAAGCTATATCCGACTTCTGGGCCAGGTACCTGCCTCCCTGCCTCCATCCCAGATCCTGAATCGTAATACGGAGATCCTTCTCAAACCTTACGGGATCCATTATATGCCAGCGGTACATCCCGAACCTCTGCATTACGTTATAGTGCCCGTCTCCCTTTATAACCTGGTGAAGACCCGAGTACGGCGTACAGAATTCTGTGTAATTCACCTCCTCAACCCCATAGGGATTTTTCGCTCTTGTATCAAAATCGTAGGAGCCGCAGATATAATCCTCGGTACCTGTTCCGCAGATTGTAGGATATTTTGTGTCGCCGTCGATAAAAAATTTGATCTCGCCTTCACCCCACCAGCCGTTGTTGAACACGCCCCATGCAAGATAAACGCCCACATACTGGCCCCTTCCCTTTATCCCGTCAACAATTGTATAGTCGGAAGTCATATTCGGATTGAGCCGTCTGTACTGCGCATGGAAGTAGGCTGCATCATCAGGAACATCGGTCAGCGTGTAATCGAGCTGGTAATACAGTGTCATTACGTCAGCATCTCCCACATTCTCCATAGTGATCCTGCAATGCTTCCTGAAGGGCATCACCCAGTAGCTGTTAAAGGCGCTTCCCGGATTAACGCAAACGGCCTGGGAAACAAGAGGAGCATACTGGCCCCATCCCATGCCGAAGAAGTCGCCGACCGGACATTCAACAGAGGGTTCCGTCTCATTGTCCCAGTAAATTCGCAGTATTGAATAACGCCATTTGCCGGCCGGAGTCATCCATATATGCTGGATCGCTCCCGGGCCATCAATATCGGCAAGTGTAAAAGTTTCGCCCGGCTGAATCCGGACATAGGGATTCACTTTCCATCCCTGACCCAGGTCGCGGGCTGCATTGAATGCGTTTGCGACATTTGGTTTATCCTTGTCAGCGGGAGAGGCCATTCCTCCCCTTCCCTTCTCTCCGGTAAAGTTCTCGGGGCTTATCGAACGGGTTTTCGCATCGGATAGCCTGTAAAGGTTACCCATGTTCATGTCGAGTCCGTTGAATCCTTTCTGTGAAAAAGCCGAAAAGGCTGACATGGAAAGGATCAGTGCAACAAAAACGAATTTTCTCATACTTTCTGGGTTATTGTGATTGATTAACAGGTCAGCAGGTCAGCAGGTGATCATTTGCTTAAAATTAAAAAAATCTGATCACTTACAGGAAAAAAATCCGCATTTTATTCAAATCTTTATGCCGGACAGGGTCACATCGATATTTTTAAAGACCCCCTTTCCCGTCACGCGATGCGGGAGGCTTTTTGCGCTTTCCCCCCGGGAGCAAAAGCATGTTGCCCCTTCCCCCCTGGGGGAAGGTTGGGAAGGGGGTTTTATATTAGTGACAATAGGCCGAAATCCGTATTTTTGATAAACTACAAATCATCTTCCATGAATTTCAAGTTTTCAATACCTCACAACCTGGTGATAGTCTTCAGCATCATTATCTGTGCTGCTATACTGACATGGGTTATTCCCGGCGGCCGGTACGAACGGGAAACAGTTGATGTCAACGGTGTTGAGCGAAGCGTGATTGTGAACGGTTCATTTCAGTACGTGGATAGCCAGCCGCAAACCTGGCAGGTTTTCTCTGCATTTTACAAGGGCTTCATCAATATGTCGCACATAATTGTATTCATACTTATGGTCGGTGGTGCCTTCTGGATAATGAACGATACAAAGGCCATTGATGTGGGGATTTTCTCATTTCTGGGATTCACCCGGCGAATGGAAAAATACAAGGCAGTGAGACTGCTGGGAGTCAACAATATGGTGATCTCATTCATAATGGTGCTTTTCAGTCTCTTTGGAGCGATATTCGGAATGGCCGAGGAGACGATTGCCTTTTCGGTGATCTTCGTGCCTCTTGCAATTTCGATGGGTTATGATTCACTTGTCGGCATAGCCCTGTGCTATTTCGCTGCCCATATCGGATTTGCAGGAGCCATTCTCAATCCCTTCACTGTAGGGATTGCCCAGGGGCTGGCAAGTGTGCCGCTTTTCACAGGGATCGAATACAGGACACTTTGCTGGGTGCTTATCACTGTGACCGGAATTCTGTTCGTATTATGGTATGCAGCACGCATCAGAAAGAATCCTGCGAAAAGCATCATGTATGAGGCTGACAGTTTCTGGAGGCAAAAAGGCAACTCCCAGACCGGAGAGATAAAATACCATACCCCCCGGTCAGCATGGCTCACAGCTCTTGCAACAGGCATTGTCGTCGTGATCTTTGCCGTGAAATACCCTGTAACCCAGCTTAATATAGGACTGACAAAGATATCGGCTCCGATAATGCCGGTGCTGGCAGCGTTATTTCTTATTTTCAGCTATATAAGCCTGAGAAAATCGATCCACTTCTTTGTGCTTACTATTCTTGCCTTCACAATGATGTATCTCGTGGCAGGTGTTCTGGGATATGAATGGTACATTATGGAAATTGCAGCGTTGTTTCTTGCAATGGGGCTTGTAACAGGTTTTGCAGCCGGGAAAAAGCCCGGCGATCTGGCCAGGCTTTTTATTGAAGGTGTTAAGGATATTGTTTCGGCAGCACTTGTTGTAGGCTTTGCAGGAGGGATAATTGCAGTCCTCACTGACGGCCAGATAATCGATACAGTGCTCTTTTCGCTTTCGGGAGCACTTGAAGGGTCGGGGCAGATGTCGGCACTGACAATAATGTATGCTTTTCAATCGGCGCTTAACCTTGTAATTACCTCAGGCTCGGCAAAAGCTGCACTTACGATTCCCATCATGGCTGAATTTTCCGATCTGGTGGGTCTTACCAGGCAGGCAACCATAATGGCTTTCCAGTTCGGGGCAGGCTTCACTGACATGATAGCCCCTACATCCGGAGTACTAATGGGAGTACTTGGAATGGCAAGGGTGCCCTACGTCAAATGGCTGAAATGGATAATGCCTGTTCTTATTATCCTTGTACTGCTTGGTTTCCTGCTGCTTATACCAACAGTAACCATGAAACTCAGCGGGTTCTAGAAAATGTACCTTATAGACAATGCTCCGCCGTCACCCCAGAAACCGCTATATCCTGTAAGGTTGAATGCAGGCTTCCAGTCGAGGCCTATGTTGATTGGAACTTCCTCGAAATTATATTCGATACCCAGAATTCCATCAATTCCGATTACGGTATAATTCTCACCCGGGTCTCCCCATCTGTCGCCTGTGTTGTCACCATTCCAGAATCCGATGTGAGCCCCGCCGCCGAAGTACCAGTTAAGTCGTGATACATCGAAAGCATTGTCGTGGACTTCATACAAGCCGGTAAGCTCGAATCCTCTCCATCTTGTAGAAAGAATACCTTCAAAAGCAGACCGTTGACTGACAAAATGCTTGATTGTTAGACCATTTGAGAAACCAAGCCTCAGGCCCACCCCAGTATTGTAATCCTGGGCTGAAGCAAAAGCAGACAGGAATATTACAAGGGTAAATGTGAGAACGATCTTTTTCATAGCTAATAGTTTTTGTTAATAACACGACAAATTTATTAAAACATTTAATATAAAAAAAGGGGAAGGATTTACCCCGGATCCTCTCCCCTTCAAAAGCCCCGGATTATTCACCCGGGAAAGAATGATTAACAAACCAAACAAACCAAACTTAAACCAAAGCTAACTTACGAAGAATACATACTTGTAGTCAAAACCGTTTTCGCGAAGCCACCATCTTAAGGCTTTTGCAATTTTTCTCCTTCTGAGCATTACCGTCCCAAGTTCCTGTGATGATATCCTGTAGAAAGTTTTCATGACTCTGTTTTTATTTGACTTTTATCCTGATTCCTTTATTGTAAAGATACTGCCCGAAACAAAGCCTGTCAATACGCTCAGGCCCAATTAATGAGGAATGCAGCATGTCATACACCCCCCTTTGTCAATTAAATTCCGTGAATCGGCCCTGGCTTTTCCCTGCTCATAAATGAAACCCGCTGTTTCGTCAAAACGGGGGCGGAATTTACCAGTGCAACTGCCGGAATTGTATTATATCACCTCCGTCTCCGGTCAAAATCCTGATTTTCTATCAATTAGAATCCGCATAGCCGGAATTTAGTGCAAACCCGGGCTTTTGACCAAAGGTTAAAACAGAATGATGTAAATTTGCCAAAACCTATGATTCCGGGATAAATTCACCGGTTTTTTCTCCTTATTGAGTATCTTTCAACCCCAAAATCTTAGTCTTTTTGAATTATGCCACTCAATATTTCAGATAATCTTCCGGCAGTCAGGATCCTTGAAAACGAGAACATATTCGTTATGAAGGAGACCAGGGCAGTTCATCAGGATATAAGGCCACTGCAGATTCTGATCTTCAACCTTATGCCCGTTAAGATCACAACCGAAACCCAGATATTGAGGCTCCTCAGCAATACGCCCCTTCAGGTTGAGATCACCCTGATCAACACCAGCATGCACCTTTCGAAGAATACCCCCAGGGAGCATCTTGACTCATTCTACAAGACATTTGACGACATTGCTCATCACAAGTTTGATGGCCTGATAATTACGGGCGCCCCAATAGAGCATCTGGAATTCGAGGAGGTTGATTACTGGGATGAGATGGTGAGGATAATGAACTGGGCCGATCAGCATATAACCTCAACATTGTACATCTGCTGGGCATCCCAGGCCGGCCTTTGGCATCATTACGGGATCCCGAAGTATATGATGGACGAAAAGAAATTCGGTGTCTTCAGTCACAGGATATACAATAAGAAACATGTTCTCACAAGAGGCTTCGACGACGATTTTCTCGCCCCGCACTCAAGATATACCGAGGTGAGAAAAGAGGATATTGAAAGAGTGAGCGACCTGGAGATACTTGCCGACTCAGATGAAGCGGGCATATACCTGCTGGCTTCGCGCGACCTTAAAAGGGTATTTGTGACAGGCCATTCCGAATACGACCCACTGACGCTTAAAGAGGAATATGAACGCGATATTGCAAAGGGACTCGATATAAAAATTCCAAGGAACTATTTCCTCAATGATGATCCCCGCTGCGAGCCTGTTGTGAAATGGAGAAGCCATGCCAGCCTTCTGTTCTCAAACTGGCTTAACTATTGTGTTTACCAGGTTACCCCTTTTGTGCTCGAAAACGGGAAACGGTAAAACAGTCTTTATTTTTCCTTATCCGGGCGAACTAAAAGCATACATGGATCAGTCGTCGAAATTAATATTCCGGTAGTAGGAAAGCTCATTGGCCATCTTCCTGAATGTCTTCCTGTTCTGCTTGTCATCCATGTAACCGCTGATCCGGCTCAGACCAAAATAGGCATATGATGAGTAATCGTTGCCGTAATAACCATACCTTGAAAATTCACTGATTCCCCTGTTGTAGTACTTCCCCGCCTGATCATAATTGCGGTAACGCTTTTCCTGAAGTATCCCGTTGAATACCGACATCTGTGCCTGGAAAAACCTGTTTGTGCTGCTGCCCTTAAGTGATTTCATTACTGCTTCAGCTTCACTGTATTTTTTAAGAAGAAGAAGATTCTTTATATATCCTGCCGTGTAGGGCAGGTTTGCCGGATAAAGTTCATATAGTCCCTTGGTATAGGGAAGAGCCAGCTGATAATTGTTTTCAAAGCTCATGAATATATACGACAGAAATGACCAGGCTTCGGCCTTCAGCATGATTGAATTGAAAGCGGCATTCTGCATCTCGGCTATACCCTTTACCCTGTCGCCCCTTGGAAAGAGAAATGCAAGCACCTTGTAGATGGGATGAGCCTCAGGATATGCCTCCCGGTAGTAATTATACAAGCCCGTGAAAAAATTGAAATCGGGATAAACTGTTGCGTAATCAAACGATTCCCTGATATACCTGTAAGTGTCAATAACCATTGGATTGATCTTTGATTGCAGGTTATTGTCGGCATAGTACATCAGAAGCATTCCCCTCGCACCAAGATTCGCAAGAAGATATTCGGCATAATTGCCCTGATCCTGTTCTTTCTCGCACAGGCTGATGCATGTTGTCATGTCCTTCTCATACAAGTCGGAAGCCTGGCTCATCGGAGTCAGCGGATGGTTCGACCAGTAAGTCAGCATCCCGTTGTAAAGATAAAGCACCGGATGGTCCGGATAGATTTCGGAAAGCATTATAGCTGTCTGTCTGGCTTCTGAAAATCTGAAACCGTAAATATCATCAACACCCTTCTTCAATATTCTTATTGCAGCTGTGTCATTCAGTATCTGACCATGGACTGCCGGGACAGCCAGCGTCATCAACAAAAAAATACATTTCCTGATTATCTGTGACATGGTTGACATCTATCAAATATCCCTCCAAATTACAACTTTTCCGGTCATGCCGGTAACCAGATAACCGGGCCGGTAGTCAGTCCTAACTTATAACGTTGATTTAAAGAGACCAGGGCGAAGCAAGAAAGAAAAAAAAAGTTAATTATTCTCCGCTGCTGAACATATCTATCAGGTTGTTGTTTGAACATATACCGGCTTACTTTAAGTTGTTCTTTAACTCACTAATCCCGTTCCCAACATGTTCTCTTTAAAAAAAATATTCAACACTAAAGGGTTTGCAGGAATGCCGGGAAGGAGAGCGGAACACAGGAATTTTCGTATCCCCCTGATCGGCGAAAAGGCGCCCTCATTCACCTGTGATTCAACTACAGGAAAATTTACATTCCCCTACGATTATGGCACTTGCTGGAAGATACTTCTCAGTCATCCTCTCGATTTCACCCCTGTATGTTCGACGGAACTGATTGAACTGGCAGCGTTACAGGAGGAATTTGATAAAATTGGTACTGTTTTATGCGCTGTGTCAACAGATCCCCTTGAGATACATAAGCAATGGAAGAAAGCCCTTGAGAAGATAGAATACAAGAATAACTCGAAGGTGAAGATCAACTTCCCCATAATTGATGATTCTGGTCTGGCGATAGCCAAGCTTTACGGAATGATTCACCGCGAATCGGACAACAGCAGGGACGTCAGAGGGGTGTTTATCATTGATCCGGATAATAATATCAGGGCCGAATTCTTCTATCCGATGGAAGTGGGAAGAAACATGGAGGAGCTTTTCAGGACAGTAGTTGCCCTTCAGACTGCTGACGAGCATAAGGTGATGACACCCGCAAACTGGAAGGCAGGAAATGACGTTCTTGTTCCCTTCCCTGTAAAAGCGCATATATCAGCCATGAGCAAGGAATCAGGAGAATTTTATCAGTTCTCATGGTTCATGATTTTCAAACGCGGAATAAGCGGAGGCAACGGGAAAAGGACCCAGCAATTGGAGTGAGAATCGAAGATACTGACCGATGCAGGAGCGTCATGGTGAGAGAGAAAAAATAAGCTCCATAATGATGAAATTGTGAATCGCCGGAATACTATGCCCAGGATAATTTCTTCTTAAAAGCCAGGGCTACATTTACCAGAAGTATTAAAACGGGAACTTCAACCAAAGGACCGATGACTGTCGCAAAAGCAACCTGAGAATTAATCCCGAAGACAGCCACACCCACAGCGATTGCAAGTTCAAAATCATTGCTTCCTGCCGTGAAAGCCATGGTTGCTGATTTTTCATATCCGGTTCCAATCCATCTGGCAATGAAGAATGTGGAGAAGAACATTACTGCAAAATAAATAGTGTATGGAACAGCTACCCTGAGGACATCCATCGGCAGCTTTATTATGTTTTCACCCTTCAGCGAGAACATAACGAAAATTGTAAAAAGAAGAGCTATGGGTGTGAGCCAGGATACTTTGGGAATAAATTTTCCATAATACCATTCATCATTTTTAACTCTTCTCAGAATAGTGTTTGTAATTAATCCTGCAAGAAAGGGTATCCCCAGATAGATCAGTACGGTAACAGCAATTTCGGATATTGACACCTCAACCACCGAACCGCTTAATCCGAAAAATGTCGGAAGAATTGTTACGAAAAAATACGCATACACGGAGTAAAGGAACACCTGAAACAGGGCATTGAAAGCCACCAGGCCGGCAGCCAGCTCAGTGTCGCCTTTTGCAAGGTCGTTCCATACAAGAACCATCGCAATGCACCGGGCAAGTCCGACAAGAATGACTCCAACCATCAGATCCGGATGATTGTGAAGGAACAGGATTGCCAGAAGGAACATCACGATGGGTCCGATGATCCAGTTCATCGATAATGACAGGCCCAGCAATCTGAGGTTTTTGAAGACCAGCGGAAGTTTTTCATACCTCACTTTTGCCAGCGGCGGGTACATCATGAGAATAAGACCTATGGCAATGGGTATATTCGTGGTGCCTGAACTTAATGAATTCCAGAAACCCGAGATTCCCGGCCAGAAATAGCCAATCAACACTCCGGCAAACATTACAAGAAATATCCACAGGGTAAGATACCTGTCGAAGAATGAGAGTCGTCTGGTGGTATTCATTGTGGTAATTTGGTAATTTGAAAATTCGGCAATTTGAAAATGAAGAAGAAAGATTTTCAAATTCTCTTTTCTCCGGATACCGTTATGCTGAAGATTCCTGCAAGGTCATTCCCGGGCTGGGTTGTTCCCGGATGATCAGAATACTCAGACAGAATTGAATCGGGAAGTTCAATCTCCTTTTGCTTATGGACTTTAAGATTATCGAATCCTGCTTCTTTAATGAACTTCAGATATTCGCTTATTTCGCTTGCGCCGGATACGCATCCCACATACATCTCTGCATCTTTCTGAATCCTTTCCGGCAGAGTGCCTTTAACAACAACATCAGAGACACAAAAATGAGCACCCGTTTTAAGTACCCTGAATATTTCACTGAAGGCTTTGGATTTATCCGGGACAAGGTTCAATACACAATTGGAGATAACTACGTCAAACATATTCTCAGTGAAAGGCATTGATTCAATATCCCCGGGGAAAAATTCAACATTGTCGTACTTAAGCTTCTTACAGTTTTCCCTGGCTTTGGCTACCATCTGTTCTGTCAGATCAAGGCCTGTCACCTTTCCGGTCTCACCTACTATTGCCCTGGCGACAAAACAATCATTGCCTGCACCGCTTCCAAGGTCAAGAACATGGTCTCCCTTTTTTATTCCGGCATAGTCCGTAGGAATGCCGCAGCCAAGACTCAGATCAGCATCAGGGTTGTAGCCTTCCCTGTTTTCATAACTATCGCTGAATATTGTCAGATCGGGTCCGGAGCAGCAACAGGATGAGCTTCCGCAACAGCCATTCTCTTCAATATCCTGTTCGGCAATCTTGCCGTATTTTTCTTTTACAATTTCCTTCAGGTTTTCTGGTTTCATAATATTACAGGTTGTTATTCAGTAAGTTTAATAAGAATATTTACCGCATCGGATACATATTTTTCACACCTGATATCGAATAAATTCCGTTCTTCGATAAGTTTATGATCCTCGGGATTGTTAATATCAAGCCCATCCAATAAATCGCGGCAATTCACCGATCCGTTAAGTTTTTTAAATTCATCAAAGAACTTCCTTGTTTTCAGGTAGGTATCACTCTTTTTCTCTTCAGGGTCGTTCATTCCTTTACCATATCTTAAGCCCAGCACCATCAGTGCACCCGTAATGGCACCGCAAATATGCTGCTGACGGCCCATTCCTGCACCGAAGGCAGTAGCAATCCTGAGACTCTCATCCTCGGATAATCCGTAGTCGGGTCCAAATGCAGTCAGAACCGACTGTGAACAGTTAAAATGACCCCTGAAATAATTGATTGCCGTAGTCTGCTTATCCATTTATCTCCGCTTTTATAGTATTTAAATAGAGTGTCCTGAAGTCATCCTTAATCAAGTCACGGATTCTCCTGAATTCACTCAAAACATATTCATCTGTTCCTGTCCTTCGGGAGGGATCTTCATATCCCATATGCAGGCGGTGCTTCACTTTGCCTGTGAATACCGGACAGGTCTCATTTGCCTCATCGCACACTGTGATAACATAATCCCATTCATCACTAATGTACTTGTTTGCATTCTTTGGATAGTGGCTGCTGATATCTATTCCGGCTTCAGCCATGACTTTTACGGCCGTTAAATTAATACTTCCGGCGGGAATGGTGCCTGCTGAATGCACTTCAATTCTCCTGTCGAATGACTGAAGGAAGCCATGAGCCATCTGACTGCGGCAACTGTTTCCGGTACAAAGAATAAAAATTTTCATCCTGTGTGGTTTGCAGTTGATTTATCAAAACTGGGAATAATTGTCTTTTTCTTGCAAATTTATAAAATCATTTCGTAATTTTGCGAAACATCAAACTATATATTTTATAATGTCAGCAAAATTAGAATTTACACAGGAAGTTCAGAGGATCGCCGGATTTTCAAAGGCTCTCAGTCATCCTGTGAGAGTATACATTTTGCAAAAACTCTCCAAGATGGGCTCCTGTTGCTACAGCGGGGATCTGGTCGAAGAACTCCCGGTGGGCAGGTCCACCCTTTCACAGCATCTGAAGGAACTGAAATATGCAGGGCTGATACAGGGAGAAATCAATCCGCCCTATATTAAATATTGTATCAACAGGAAGAACTGGGAAGAAGCCAGACAGCTTTTTCTTTCATTTCTCAGTGAAGGTGATGCAGGAGTAATAAACTGCGAATTGAATGAATTCTCAGGCAGCAAATCCCCCAATTAACTTATTTTCAAATTAGCACATTTTCAAATTGATTTTTCCATTTTCAAATTCTCAAATTCTCAAATTCTCAAATTTTCAAATTATCTATGGACATAAAGATTTTAGGAACAGGCTGTCCCAAATGCATTACCCTCGAAAAAGTTACCCGCGAGGCTGTTGCAGAAACAGGTATCGATGCAACAATCGAAAAAGTGGATGACATAGTTAAAATATTGGAGTACAGGATTATGCATACGCCCGGACTGGTTATTAACGGGAAAGTAGTCCTCAGCGGACAGGTGCCAACGGTAAACAAGGTGAAAGAAATTCTCATTCAAAACCAATAACTCAGGAAACCATGAAGAAATTCAGATTAATTATTGCAATGTTGATGTTTGTCCCTTTTGTTGCATGCAACTCACAGCAGGCGAGTAAACAGGCAGAATCTTCGGACAGCAACTCCGATAAAATTGAAGCTTATTATTTTCATTTCACTGCCCGGTGTGTGACGTGCAATACGATTGAGGCAAAAGCAAAGGAGAATCTTCAGACACTATATCCGAACCAGTTTAACCAGGGATTGATAACATTTCAATCTTTGAACCTTGAAGAATCAGTTAACAAGCCGCTTGCAGACAAACTTGGTGTTTCAGGACAGACTCTTCTTATAGTGAAGGGAGACAAGAAGGTCAATCTCACCAACGAGGGCTTCCTGTATGCGGTTGCCAAACCCGAAAAATTCAGGGAGATAATCAACGAGAAGGTTGACGGTCTGCTGGCTCAGTAGCTAAATGGAATTTCTGACAAATCTGCTGGATAACAGCACCATGCCGTGGCTGACGGCATTGCTGCTGGGTCTTATGACTGCCATAAGCCCCTGTCCGCTGGCCACAAACATCACTGCTATCGGATTTATAAGCAAAGACATTGAAAACCGCAACAGGGTATTCATCAACGGCCTGGTCTATACTCTTGGCAGGGCAATCACCTATACTGCAATAGCACTGATAATCTTCCTTGGAGCTGATCAGCTGAAGTTTGGGGGATTCTTTCAGCGATATGGGGAGAAGATCATTGGTCCGTTGCTGATAGTTATAGGTTTATTCATGCTTGATATTATCAGAATAAAATTTCCGGGATTTAACAGGCTGACATCAGGGATGCAGGATAAAAAGAAGTGGAGGTACGGGGATGCACTGCTGCTTGGATTGCTTTTTGCCCTTGCATTCTGCCCCTACAGCGGCGTGCTGTATTTCGGCATGCTTGTCCCGCTTACTGTTGCCAGTGTCTCAGGACTTTACCTCCCGGTCATCTTTGCAGTGGCAACTGGAATTCCGGTGATAATAATCGCATGGGTACTTGCCTATACAGTTTCCGGGATCGGTAATGTATACAACAAGATTAAGGCATTTGAGCTATGGTTCAGACGGATAATTGCCATTCTGTTCATTGTCGTCGGAATTTATTATATCATAAGGATATATGTGTAATCGTTTTACGCGGCATGCATTATTAGGTATTCGGTAATCGGTATTCGGTAATCGGTAATTCGGTGGGTACAGACATTTTCAAATTTTCAAATTGCCTCATTTTCAAATTTTCAAATTATCATGGAACTCAAAAAAGAAATAAAAATACTATTCTGGATTGCAGCAGTTTTTGCATTTGCTTTCTTTTTACCAATAGAGAGTGCAAGGTTCAATACTGCCATCGCCGCAACACTCGATCTTGTAAAATGGTATGCACAGGAACATGTTATTCTCTGTCTGCTTCCGGCGTTTTTTATTGCTGGAGTAATTTCAGTTTTCGTGAGTCAGGCTTCTGTATTGAAATATTTCGGAGCACAGGCAAAAAAATGGGTAGCGTATACTATAGCCTCTGTTTCAGGAACAATACTTGCTGTCTGTTCATGCACAATCCTTCCGTTGTTTTCAAGCATTCATAAGAGAGGTGCAGGTCTTGGTCCGGCAATCGCGTTTTTATACTCGGGACCCGCAATAAATATCCTGGCAATAATACTTACTGCAAGGATCCTTGGTTTTGAGATGGGTGTTGCAAGGATTATCGGAGCGGTAACATTCAGCATAATTATAGGATTACTTATGTCATTTGTCTACCGGAAAGAGGAAAAAGCCAAAAGAGAAGAGCAGATGAATATTGTTCCTCCGCCCGAGAAGAGGCCAATGTGGCAGACATCCTTACACTTCTTCACCCTCGTTCTGATCCTTGTCTTTGCCAACTGGGGAAAGCCGGCTGAAGGTGATACAACAAGTACCTGGTATTCAATCTGGCATTATAAGTGGTGGATCACCGGCTTCTTCAGTATTGTTCTGGGCTATTCGCTTATTAAAATTCTAAAGATCAAATGGCAATGGGTGCTTGGAGCTTTCCTTGTTACCATAGCCTCAGTTGTTCTCTCAAATAATCTTATCGAAAGCGATAAGCTAAGACCTCTTGTACCGATGCTTGTTGGAATAATTGCATTGAGTGTTATAACGATTCTCGATAAAGTGGATGAAGATAACAAAGCGTGGACAATTGCAACCTGGGATTTTGCCAAACAGATCCTCCCGTTGCTTGCCATCGGAGTGGTTACAGCAGGTTTTCTGCTCGGATCAACTCACGACGGCAAGACAATTGCAGGAGTTATACCAAATGAATGGATATCAGCGCTTGTCGGAGGCAATTCGGTATTTTCAAACTTTTTTGCTTCAATTGTGGGGGCATTCATGTACTTTGCAACCCTGACTGAAGTGCCTATTCTGCAGGGACTTATTGCATCGGGTATGGGGAAAGGTCCCGCACTTGCACTTCTGCTTGCCGGACCATCACTCTCATTGCCAAATATGCTTGTTATAAGAGGTATTATTGGTACCCGGAAAACAATAGTTTATGTAAGTCTCGTTGTTATAATGGCTACGATTACCGGACTTATCTATGGTTCAATTTTTTAATCAACCAAACCATCTCAAAATGAAATTATTAAGAAAATCCGTTTTGCTCTTTTTCACACTTGCCGTACTTATTATAAATACTGACTGTTCAGGTCAATCTCCAAAAGCAGGAGAAAAAGCAGATAAAGGAACAGAATCGTATAAGGTTACTTTTATTGAGCTTGGCTCTGTAAAATGTATCCCCTGCCAGCAAATGCAGCCTGTAATGAAATCAGTTGAAGAGAAATACGGTAAAGATGTAAAGGTTGTTTTCCATGATGTTTGGACTGAAGCAGGTGCTCCTTTTGCAAAACAATATGGAATTGAAGCAATTCCCACACAGGTTTTTCTTGACGAAAACGGACAGGAATATTTCAGGCATGTTGGCTTCTTTCCTGAAGATGAACTTGTCAAGGTGCTTAAGCAGAAAGGGATAAAGTAATGGTTTGTTCTAATTCATAAGTAAAAAGTCTATGGTTTGATTTTTTCAAACAGACCTATGAGTTTGGTTTTATAGATCTCTGCAATCTGCTGTTCATTCTCCCCTATTGGTTTCACAGGTATCAGATCAATAACATCTGAAGCAGCTAAACCGGATTTATACATCAGATCGAGAGATGCAATTATTGTCTCATAGATGGATTTCTTGCTCTCTTCTTCAGAAAGGCCGATTTTACCTCCTATTTCAGCAAGCTCTCTCCACTGGAACCAGAAATATGTGGGAAGCATTGCAGACAAGATTGCATAACTTTCTAGCTTTTCTTCGGAGACTTCAAATGTGGTCCCAAGCGAACTTAACATATCCATCACCTCTTTCTTCGCTGAAGGATCAAATCCAGCCGCAAACGTCACCGGATTATACCCCTGATTAATGTATGATGTGGCGTTGGGGATAAGCCGCGCGAGGTTTTTAACGTGTCCGAATTTCATTGATAACTTAGGCAGATTGATTTTTGGAGCCAGCGATACAACAACCGCATCCGACCTAACATCATTCTTAACAAGCTCGAGGGTATCCATCACAACCGGCGGATGAAGAGCTATGAAAACAATATCCTGGCTGGCCGCAGTGGCTGCATCGGACGATTCAACCTCCGGGAACTGCTTTTTCAGATTTGCCAGAACTTCCGGATTGATGTCTGTCACGACAATCTTTCCGCTTAGTGCATTTTTGTTTTTAAACCCTTGCAGAAGGATTTTTGTCACCCTTCCGCCACCAATAAAACCAATTGATTTTTTCATGGTATTATTTTTTAATTGTTTGATTATAAAATACTATCATCATTAATGTACATAAGATTCCAAATCGCTCGAAAATCAATTTTTTTACCCCATCCCCAAGGGGAGCAAATTGAATATCATTATTCCCTTGCCCCGGCTTTAAGAATAATGAACTGATCGTTTATGAAATATATTATTGAAATTAAAACACTTATAACAACAGATACGTCAAATACCGTGTAGGCAACCCTCACTATCTGGTAAATAAGGTCGAACTTGATCATCATCAGAATACCCGAAATACCAGCCAGTATCAGGAAAAATGCCTGAAGTCTGCAAAGAAGGGTTCCTGCACGGTTTTCCTTTCTCATTCTGATCCAGGTATATGCTCCAGCAAACAAAGCGATTACTGTTATAATGAAATGGTTGGCGTCGAGCGTAAGTCTGTCTGGAAGCACATAACTGTTTACATCAGGTTTCAGATAGACAAGAGCTACGCCGGCGGCCAGGGCGCCATAAAGAACAAGGAGAAAATTCGATTTCACCGGGAAGAAATTTTCTTTCCTGTTCACTTTAAAGACTATTGAAATGAGGATTGTCAGCAGGAGAATTATAATTGCCGGGTATGCAAATGATTTGACAACCTGTTCCCTGAATGCAGACATGCCCATCATGAAACCGCTCATGCCCAGTTTAACATATTGAGGTTCTGTTACCGGATCTCCGTCTTCCCCAAACGGGTATTTTACCACCTGCCTGAAAAACATATCAGAACCAAAGGAGTGGCAATCAGTGCACCCGTTAGTGCCCAGACCGGCCCTTGCAGGAAAGACGTCATGATTGTATTTGTAAACAGAAGCATAGGGTGATGATTCCCAATATTCCTTCTCAAGTATTTGATATTCAGACCCTGAAAGATACATTCTGTCGTTATTTACCCATACAATCTTCCTGCCTGACAGATCGTATCCCTGATCGTTCATGTATGCAGTTACTGAACTTATGAAGGCATCAATTTCTTCTGCCGTATTAACCTCGGGAATTGTATCAGAATCATTATCTGCGATCTTTGACAGATCGGGATATAAGGATTTATCCTTTCGGTGTGTAATCCACATATTATAGATATCCCTCATTTTCGGCTGGTCAAGTCCTTTTACCCCTTCATTATATATCCCGGGCCATGCACTATGGACGGTATTCACCGGGAATATCTGTCCCTTATATTTTGCAAATTCAGGAACGAAAGGATCCGATGGCTGATCTTTTGCAGTGAACATTGCAAGTTCGCCATAATGGTTCCAGTAATTCATGTTCTGGTCGTAAAAGGTCCAGACAAATTTCGGAGGAGGAGAAATTTTCGTACCGGGATTATAAACATCACTTACCTGGACCAGGGCTGACTTAACCTTTCTCTGAGGGATATGGCATGCCTGGCATGAGAGTTTGTCGAGATGCAGATCGGGCAGCCAGGCGTGTTTTGCAACCGGAGCATTCAGATAGCCCGTCGTATGGCAATCGGTGCAGGTTCGCATTGTATTATCCAGGTCGTTCCTCACCCAGCCTGATGGATCGTCTCCCTTTCCGAACTGGTGAACTTCCTTTCCTGCTATCCTCGGATCTGAGGCCATTGAGCCTGAAACATGACAGTCAACACATTTGACTTCTTTGGCAATATGAACATCCGTGAATTCCGTGAAGGAAGAGCCGCGCTTTTTCCACTGGGGTTTTGAGTGACAATTGAGACAGGTTTCGTTCCTTGGTTCCCTGACAAGATGCATCGATACCTTGCCATCCGGACCAAATTTTGCCAGGTTATACTTTACCTGGACATCAACAGTGTCCCTGATTGATCCTTCCACTGCAGCTAATCCGGATCCAACAGTAGCCATCCATTTAAAGTTGAATTTTGCAAGGTGGTCGTTCCTTGTTTTATAATCATATTCAGGAAGGTGACAGAGGTTGCAGTCGGCTTCGATAACACCCGACCGGTTCCAGTGTGCCTGGAAGTAATCCCCGTCGAAATTGTTGGTTCCTCCAGCTGTAAATCCCATCTTTTCCATCTGCTTGTCGTATCTGAATCCCTCCCTGTCATATTCAAGAGGACCACCCCCGGGGTGGCAGGTTGCACAACCATTTGTTATAAAGGTGAAAGAGGTCATATCCATCTCTTTCGCAGAAACGTTGTTCTTATCCGACAGGTAATTATACAAGGGGGCCGGAGAACACCAGTTACCTCCGTAGTTGCCGGGATGTGACACCCACTGGTACCTCTCGGCCAAAGTCCCGGATGGAATTTCATCTTTCCCCTGCTGAAAATGAAATCCCTCTGTTATCTTCTCATAATCGTGACATTTACCGCATGTCTGTTTTGGTGAATAAGGTTTATCTGCATTAATCCCGTTAACAGGATCAATTATATTCCCATCCTCATCGTAAAGATTAAAAGGAGGACATACACCCGATTGGGTCACAAGTTCCCGGTCGGTAATTGGAACCTTGTTCTTAACGGAGAATATTCCCCATATACCACTGATTATTAGTCCGGTTAAAACCAGTAACAACAACAGGTTCAGGTTTCCACTTTTCATGAATTATCCATTATATTAATATCATTTCACTCTTTCGATAATTCAACCAATCTCTTCTCTCTTAGTCTCCCCTTCTCCCCTTTACGCTCCCGCCTCCCTCGCTTTCAACTGACATAAGCACGAGCCTGACAAACGGTTAGTGATCTCAGTTGTAATAGGCAATCCATCTCTTTCCCAGTCAACAATACCTCCAGCCATATTAAATGCATTATTAAAACCGTGTTCATTCATGAACAGAACACTTTCTCGGCTACTTAAACCGACAGCATCAGCAAATATTAACAACTTATCTCCAGGGAGGTCTGAATAGGAACCGGCAAGTTTGCTATGTGGCAGGTAAATTACATTCCCGACGTTGAACATTTTGAAATTATTCAGATAAGATTCCCTGACATCAACAATAACGGCCCCTTTATTGCACAATTCAAAACTTTCCTTCGGGGTCAGATTTTGCACTCCGTGAGATGCAAATCCTATGTTAAACCAGGTACTCATCTGCTTGGCCATTACTGGGCATTCTCGTATTTAACTATCTTAATTTGTGCGAATTCCGCAAAATGTTTCCTGAGAAACTTCCAGTTTTCATAATTAATACAATACTGAAGTTTTGGGGGGTCGATGCATCCCTGGATCAATCCGGCCTTCTTAAGCTCTGACAAGTGTTGAAATACAGTTGAATTAGCCAGAGACAGTTCATTTGAGATTTCAGTGAACCGGCAAGTGTCAAGTGAAGCCAGATGGCGCAGGATTGCTATCCGGGCAGGATGCCCAAGTGCTTTGGCAAACCGGGCTGTCTTAACATCTTCGGGAGGATAAGTATCCTTATTTGATGATTTCATCAGTATATATTTTGATTTTATAGGTCTGATGGAACCCACATGTTTGAAAATTATATACATACGTGTTTCTGAATTTGATACATGTGGGTTTCATGATTTCAAATCGTGAGTAAGAAATAAGATGACATAATGGCAATTTTCGTAAATTTACGAAAAGATTATTTACAATACCCCTGGACAACCTGAAATAATCTTTGTACATTTCGATAAATACTGCAAGAGAATTGAGAAACACAAAACTAAAAACACTGATCGGGCTTGCCTTGCTGACACTTACCGGTCCGGGGTTGTTATGCCCGGCTGTTCAGGCGCAAAGCAATGCGGCGAAAAACAGCAGCCGTCCCAAAATCGTTAACATTATAAACTTCATCCGTCTGCTGGAACCGAGGGACCCGGAGATAACTGAAGATGTGCTTTATCAGACTGTAGTAAAACAGATTGAACTCATGAGGAAGTACGATCTGGGCGGGACGTTTTTGCTGCAGTATGATGCATTGATTGACCCTCGTTATCAGCAGCTGCTTTCAGGTCTGCCGGCCGACTCCTTTGAAATTGGTGCCTGGTGGGAGATTCCCCAGCCTATGGCAGAAAAAGCCGGATTGCTTTGGAGAGGCCGTTATCCGTGGGACTGGCACGCCAACATTGGGTTTACAACAGGATATACGCCGGTCGAACGCGAAAAGATGGCTGATATTTACATGAACGATTTCAAAAGCATATTCGGCTATTATCCAAAATCCGTAGCCTCCTGGTTTATTGATGCCCATACCCTCAATTACCTGTACGAGAAATATCATATTACGGCTTCGGCAAATTGCAAGGACCAGTATGGAACTGATGGCTATACCCTTTGGGGCGGTTACTGGAACCAGGCTTACTACCCGGCCAAAGTAAACTCCTATATGCCTGCCCAACATGCCAAAAACCAGATCCCTGTACCCGTTTTCAGGATGCTTGGCAGCGACCCCGTCCGCCAGTACGACAGCGGACTTGGCAGCAACGGACAGGGCGTAATTACTCTCGAACCGGTATACAAACATGGCGGCGGCGACTCCGCATGGGTGAACTGGTATTTCAGAGAATTTACAGACGGGGAAAGCATGGAATTTGCATATGTACAGGCCGGACAGGAGAATTCCTTTACATGGGATGCCATGAAAAAAGGATTTGAGATACAAATCCCCTTAATAGCCAGCCTGCGCGACCAGAACCTTATTCGTGTTGAAACTCTGGCGGAAGCAGGAAACTGGTTCAGGAATAATTACAAAGTGACCCCGGCGACATCGGTAACTGTAAATGATGATATCGGAGAGAGCGATCTGAAAACTGTCTGGTTTAACAGCAGGTACTACCGTATTAACATTTTGTGGGAAAACAGCACACTGAGGATAAGGGATATTCATTTATTCAATGAGAAAGTCCCGTCGGTTTATGAGACGGAGCCGACCACCTCAAACGAATGTAAATTCTTTACGCTTCCTTTCGTAGACGGATTCCTGTGGAGTGATAAGCAGCACCTGGCCGGAATGAGACTGAAAGTCATGGCCGACGGAAAGGAAACCGCTTTAACAGGGGGTGATCCGGTTATAACAAGTCCCCGGAAAGGAAATCTGCATATAGAATGGCCTTTGAAATCAATCGAAGGGACTCTGATTATTGATATGAATGAACGTGAATTAAAAATGGCTCTGAAAAGCGAAGAGAGCGCAGACTGGTTTCTGGATCTCACTGCAGCCGAAAAGAAAGTGTTGCCATTCAAAAATATCAGCCGCAGTAAAGCAGAATGTAACTTTGAGGGATTTGACTATGCGGTAAAGGCTTCAAGAGGCAATTTTGAATCTTCCGTTACCGGGTTAGGTTTCAAAATCTTCCCGAATAACAATCACATTGTTTTAAATTTATCCAGATGAACGAAATCCTTATAACAGCTAAGAACTGCAGGCACTACGCCATGTGCAAAATTGACTTTCTGGATTCCGGATTATGCCTGTCAGGGACAGAAAAGCACTACGTCAGCTTCTATCCCCAGGGGAGGATGGATCTGTATGCCGCTCTTGCAGAGAACAGGATTCCGGTGACTGAAAAATGCCTCGAGATTGCAGACAGCTGTGATCTCTGCGGGAGATGCGACTATCAGTGCTATTTCGTTACAGAGATGAAACCATCGCTTGTTATGGCGGCACTGAAGGAGCATATAAGACTTCACATCGATAATGGCGGTGAGGTTGTGATGCCGGAACACGATACAATTCTTGATGAAATCAGGGGAATAGTGGGAGAATACTGGGCAACAAACGACCGTGCCGTTGCCCTTACATATTCACATGATCCCTGCCCTGTGGCAGAGCCCCGGATGCCGGAATATGTAATAATGCCGGCTTCAACAGCAGAAATTTCAGCTGTTGTAAAACTTCTGAACAGTCATAATATAAAATATGCTGTCAGGGGCAATGGTTCGAGTGTTATGGGCTTTGTAATGAGCGAAGGTGCTGTTATTGATCTGGGCAGAATGAAATCAATACAATTTGATGAGAAGAACTGGGTGGTAAGGGTTGGACCCGGAGTTACCGCTTTCGATCTTCAGAAAGCTGCTGTGGAACGGGGTTTCAGGGTAAATGTCGCGGAACCTTCAGCCCTGGTCTGTGCAAATATTATGTGCTCGGGAATATTCTCCCTTTTCTCAGCAAGTTACGGAACTGCAGCCGATAATTTCGTTGATGCCGAATTTGTGGGCCACAACGGTGAGATAAGCAGGCTAAACGAAAAATCTTCCCGGAATCTTTTCGCTTTCAGGAAGGAAGATTCACCAATACCCGCGATATGCTCTTCGGTGGATATCCGGCTTCACAGGATTATTCCGGATGAAGGTGCGGCATTTGTTCCTTTCGGATCACTTGAAAGCGCACTTGATTTTGCCAAAGAGTGTGCGCAAAGGCGCATAGGTATTGCTATCGGGGTTCTTGGAGGAGAATATTTTTCGGTCTTTTTGTCACCTACCCAGGCACTCGCAAAAAGGGTCAAGGATACGTTCAGGGATAAACTGAAAATTGAATACATCGTGCTTGTTATCGGTGACAAGTATGCATTACAGTCGATTAAAGAGATGGGATTCAATTATTTCGATAACCAGTTGATAAGAATACTGAATCTCGGGCTGCCATCGCTCACATCGGCTGGCTGGCTTGACCTTATCAATGAACTTGGCGCAGATGAACCATTTGCATATCTGGGACTGAAACATTTCCCCGACCTGGCTGAAGCAGCCCTGGCCCCTTCCCCATCGCAACTTGTTAATGACGTGGATCCCGAACTTCGTCCTTTCTTTGAGAAACTGTACTCCCTGCCTCACATGACCGACCCCGTCTGGCTAAATATGTTCAGAATTATAAGTGCCCGTATGGGGCGTGAGAAGCATGTCCTTGCAATAATCATATACCTTCCTGTGGATAATAAACTTATAGCGGAGATAAACAGTGAATTCAAAAGAATCGCAGACAGTCATGAACTGAAAAACGATTACGGCTTCATTACTCCTCTGGATGAAGGGAAGCGTTGTGTGTTCGAATATGACTATTATCTTGACCATACTGATCCTGAAGAGAGAAAGAGGGCGCAGATGGCGATGATGGAAGCAGGAATGATGATAGAAAGATATTCCGCTGAAACGGGAACCGTTACATGGATCAGGTATGTCTTTGGCCAGGGATTCAGCAGGAAGGAGAGTTTCCTTTACTCAACAGCACATCCGGATAAATGACTCAGGGGAAATCAGAAATATCTGAGAAATTTATTCTTACCGGCGCCACGGGCTTCCTGGGCAGTCATATCATGGCCGGGCTGCTGTCCAGGGGCTTAGGAGTGGTTATTTTGGGAAGAACTTCAAACGGAAAGTTGCTAAAGGACAGGATCGGAAAATTGCTTCGCTGGTTCGGGATTGAACGCCTTGAGGGATTACTTGAATTTCATGAGACCGACTTTCAGAAGACACGGATGGGACTGGACGAAGATGAATATGAGAAGCTGGCCGTAAGAAGCTTAGCCATTATTCACTGTGCTTCAGATACAAGCTTTAATGAAAAGAGCCGTGACAAAGTGATCAGATCCAACGTTGAGAACCTCTCTGAGATCATGACTTTTGCAGTGAAAAGCCGTGCAAAATACTTTCACCTCATCAGCAGCGCTTACGCGGCCGGAACAGACCGGACTGAATGTTCCGAATCGCCTGTTGTTTCAGAGCATTTCAATAATGTTTATGAAGAGAGCAAGGCACTTGCAGAAAATTTAGTGTCACAAAAATGCCTAAAGGAAAACCTTCCTTTTACAATAATACGTCCGTCTGTTGTATATGGTGATTCAGTAACAGGCAGGTCGCTCCGATTCAATGCCCTCTACTACCCTGTCAGGTCACTTCAGATCATACGGGATATTTATCTGAAAGACATTAAATTCAACAATGGCAAAAAGTCATCGGAGTGTGGCATTCATCTCAGCAGTAACGACATTCTTCATCTTCCTGTCAGGATATTCATCCCTGATGAAGGCAGTATAAATCTCATCCCGGTTAATTATTTTACTGAAGCGCTCCTCTCAATTTTGGAAAATCCTTCAAATGGAACATACTATCATCTGACAAGCAGCAATCCGCCGACTATGGCAGATCTGGTCGCTTATACCAGACGCTTTCTGAATATCAGCGGTGTTGAAGTTGTAATTGGTAAACCATCTGAAGATGAAATGAAGAATCCGGCTGAAGAACTCTTCGATTACTATATCAGGGAATACAAGCCCTATATTTCAGACAGAAGGA
>JAVEXG010000239.1:0-3344 GCA_034004115.1 Bacteroidales bacterium
CCACTTCGACCCGGGTAACAAGGCAAGCAGGCGCGTGTCCTTCGATGCCGTCCGCAAGCAGGGTATTCTGTATGCTCTGGCAGAACATGTATCCGATGAGCCCCTGGCTCTCGGCGCCGCATATATCCATGTGCATCGCGGGAACAGAGGCGCTCCCGAGTTCGTTCTGTATGAGAATTGCTCCGACCTGAGGGCCGTTTCCGTGCGTCACGACCACTTCGTGCCCGGCATGGATCATTCTGACAATTTGCGTCACAGTCTTTTGGACGTTCGCACGCTGTTCCGACGCGTTTCCCTTCTGCCCTCTTTGAAGAATGGCATTGCCCCCAAGGGCGACCAATACTCTCATCTCTGCAAAATTCCCTCCTGAATGTCGTAGTTGACTTCTATATTATAGAGTATGCGCCTTATTTCAGCAAGTCTTTAACAAACGGCGGAAGCACGAAAGCCGCTTTGTGGATGTCCTCCGTATAGTATTTTGTTCCATCGGGAGAAGGTCTGCGTGTATCGGCCGGGTCGACAGTCTTCGAGCCTATGGTGTAGGTCCACATACCGCTTGGATAGGTGGGCATCGCTCCCCAGCACATCCGCACGATGGGGAAAACAGCGCTCATTTCCTTGAAAGCCCACTTGACAACGGATGCGTCGGTGAATGGTGATTCTGTCTGGGCGACTACCATACCGTCCTTTTTCAGCGCCTTAAAAATACCCCTGTAGAAAGGGGAACGGAACAACCCGGCGGCAAACTCGACCGGGTCGGTACTGTCAACGATGGCGACGTCGAATTCGTCGTCGCTTGATGCGATAAACTCGATTGCGTCCATAGGACGCACATCGGCGCGGGGATCCTCAAGCGCCACGTTGATCGTGGGCAGAAATTTTTTTGATGCGTTGATCACTTCCTCGTCGATATCAACGAGCGTCGCTTTTTCGACGCATTTGTGGCGGAGCACTTCGCGGAGCACACCGCCGTCTCCGCCGCCGACAATAAGCACTCGTTTCGGAGATGGATGGGAGCAGAGCGCAACGTGCGCCATCATCTCCGAATAGCAGAACTCGTCGCGTTCAGTAATCTGGATTGCGCCGTCAAGCACCAGCATCCTTCCGTACTCAGCGGTTTGAATGAGCAAGATATCCTGATAGGGGCTGGTGATATTCAAAAGAACATCCGACACGCGAAGAGAGAGTTTCATGTTTACACTCTGTTCCTCGGTGAACCAAAGTTCGTTTGTCCGTTTTTGACGAATTTCCACGGGACACGCCTCCTTTCACGAAGAACGCCGTCAATAGAACATCGGGGGCGGGTATCTTCCCGTCCCCGATGGACATTATTATGTCAGTATAAGAGAACTTCCTTTATTTTTCAAGAACGTACGCTTTAAGAGGAGGAAAGCCGTTGAAACAGACGGAGGAGTATGTCTGCGTATACGCTCCGGTGGTGAAAAAGTAGAGGCGGTCGCCCTCTTCAAGAGAGGCCGGAAGGGCGTACTTTTCATTTTCGTAAAGAATATCCATGCTGTCGCATGTGGGTCCCGCGAGAATGGTCTCCTGGACGGGGCCTTTCTTCTCCGAGTAAATCGGGTATTTGATGGATTCATCAAGCGTCTCAATCAATCCGCCAAACTTGCCGGCGTCGAGATATACCCAGGAATACTGGTTCGCTTCCGATTTCTTCGATATAAGGACTACCTCTGTGACAAGGACGCCTGCGTCTCCTGCCATAAATCTCCCCGGTTCGAGGATGATTTCCGGAAGATTTTCTCCGAAGTCTTCCTTGAGAAAACGGATGATTTCCGCAGCATATACGGAAGTCTCATGCGTCGGCGAGATGTATGTCGCAGGGAATCCCCCGCCGAGATTGAGCATTTTTAAAGTAATTCCTTCAGCTTCGGCGCAATCGAAGAGGTATTTGCAAGCGGAGATTGCGTTGTCCCACTGACCGATGTCCCGCTGCTGAGAACCAACATGGAAAGAAATGCCGTACGGTTCGAGCCCGAGTTTTGCAGCCAAGAGGATAAGCTTGAAAATAGTGTCAGGATGCGCGCCGAATTTTCTGGAGAGAGGCCAGTCGGCGCCGCTTCCATCCGTCAGGATGCGGAAAAAAACTCGTGCTCCGGGGGCGTTTTTCGCCAACTTTCGCAGGTCGCTCTCAGAATCCGTGGCGAAAAGACGGACTCCTTTGGAGTATGCGTACGCGATGTTTCGCGCTTTTTTTATGGTATTGCCGTAACTGATTCTGTCCGGCGAAGCGCCGAGAGCAAGAATGTGATCCAGCTCGTAGATGGAAGCGATATCAAAGCAGCTCCCCTTCTGCACAAGCATACGGAGCACCTGTTCAAGGGGGTTCGCCTTTACGGCATAATAGATCTTCGCAAATGGCAGCGAATCAAGAAGTTCATCGTACTTTTCCTCGACCTTTTTCAAGTCCACAATAAGAAAAGGCGTTTCTTTGTCTTGTGCAAAATCCTTTATCCTATTGAAATTAGCTTGGGACATGTAACGTTCGAGGTCGAACTGAAACTCGTTTTCCACGTCTCTACCTCCTCCTTAGGGGTAATTTAAAAACTTATGCAGTGTACGACCTTCGAGTCAGAAATGCAAGGGGGAACCGAAGGAAAACGAGCAAAAACGGTAAGTATTTTCCTCTCTTTCTTCTTTCCGTTTCCATGGTAGAATCAAATTCTGTTGAAAAACTTCCGCACCGACCGATGAGGAGGCTCCTTTCATGTTTTATGGCAAAAGAAAAGTACCTGAGTGGGCGAAGCAGGTAGCTGTTCTGATCGTCCTGTTGGTACTTACTGTTTCCGCGTGGCAGTGGTACCGGATACTTGAGCATCGCACAGAACAGGAATTCTCCGCTCCCGTCCCGGCGCCTTCTCCGGCGCCGACCCCGGTTCCCGCCCCTTCACCGGAGCCTAGGCCTGACCTTGAACCGGGGCCTCTCCCCACTGCCGAACCTCCGGCGGTGATTCAGCCGCCTGTTGCCCCCCATGAGGCGCGGATTGATGAGGCGTGGCTCCACGTTGTCAAAGGGCAGTATCGAATGTACTTCTATAGAGGAGAGACTGTCGAACGCGTATACCAGATTGCCATTGGAGCGAACGGCGGACAGAAACTGAGAGTGGGGGATCATCGTACGCCTGTCGGGAGTTTTTCTGTACAGCAGATCCAGGATTCAAGAAAATGGACGTATGATTTCGGCGATGGAAAAGGAGCTATTCGAGGCGCGTACGGGCCTTGGTTCATTCGACTGAAAACACCGGGTTGGAAGGGAATCGGCATACACGGTACCCACGATCCTGATTCTATCGGGAGGATGATCACTCAAGGGTGTGTTCGCCTTA
>JAVEXG010000081.1:0-15576 GCA_034004115.1 Bacteroidales bacterium
CCGGCTTTACGATCTGGCTGATGAAGAAAGCCGATCAGGTCATCAGTCTTAATCCCGGAATGGCAGAAAGTCTTCCGGTCAGCAATATCATGATCCCCCATGGAGTCGACACTGATATTTTCACAACCGGAGAAAAGACAGTGGTACAGGGAATAAAACAAAAGTGGCTTATCAGTGTGGTCGGACGGATCAGGCCTTCGAAAGGACAGCTTGCGGCGATGAAAGCCATTGCCCCCCTGCTTTCGGTGAATAGCGACTGGGGATTGATGCTTATCGGCAAGGTCGACGACAATGGCTATGCAGCTGAGATCCGGGGGGCAGCCATCAAAAATGGGGTTGAAGACCAGATTCATTTCATTCCGGAGACCAGCGAGATAGTCAGATATTACAGAGCCAGTTCAGTTGTGATAATTCCGTCGGTATCGGAAGGCTTCTCCCTGGTCTGTCTCGAAGCCATGGCCTGCGGACTTATTACAGTGGCCACCGAAACAGTCGGAATACATAAGTCGGTGATAGAGCACGGCAGAAACGGCTTTCTTTTCCCGGTTAACGATGACGCCGCTCTGAACCGTATCCTCGATGATGTGATTTCCGGAAAAACCTTACCTGATCCCGGAGAGATCCGTAAAACAATAGTTGAGAAATGGAGTGCTGACAACAATGTCAGGGAACTTCTGAAAGCGTATAACAATTCTTAAGCCTGCTCAGTACGGATCCACATCAACCGCTATCCTGAGAGACGAGGCTCCCTTTTCCCTGAGAAGCCGTTCGATAGCGCCTGAAATATACATTTTCGCCTTCGCTGCCGGTTTTTCCCTTTCAAGCTTTACAAGGATGTTTTTTATGTACCACAACTGGACCTGGGAAACCGGGGCGAACTCGGGACCAAGAATCCGCTTGCCGAATTCCGACTTCAGGTCCCTGGCCAGGATATCTGAGTAACTGTTAAGAAGCGACCTGTCGCGGTGTTTGACGCTGATCCTTATCATCCTGCAGAATGGAGGATAGTTGAAAGCCTTCCTTTCATCCATCTGGATCCTGAACATATTCCTGTAATCGTGATTCAGAACCAGCCTGATCATTTTGTTTCCCGGATCGGAAGTCTGGATCACAACCTTTCCGGTCTTTGTTCTTCTTCCGGCTCTGCCGCTAACCTGTTCCATCAGCTGGAAGCTCCTCTCGTGAGCCCTGAAATCGGGATAGTTAAGGAGATTATCTGCATTCAGTATTCCAACGACAGTCAGATTCTCGATATCGAGTCCCTTTGATATCATCTGAGTTCCGATAAGAATATCTGTCTGACCGTCCTCCATAGCTCTGATAATCCTTTCGAAGGAGTTTTTCCCCCTGGTTGTATCCTGGTCCATTCTCGCCACCCTGGCCGAGGGGAATACTATCTTTATCTCATCTTCGATCTTTTCGGTTCCGAATCCCCTGGTCTGAAGTCCGGGAGAGCCGCAGTTTCCGCATTGGGAAGGTATTGGAGATGAATATCCGCAGTAATGGCAGACCATCCTGGTTATTCCCTTGTGGTATGTAAGGCTGACTGCACACTGCACGCATTTTGGTATCCAGCCGCACTCGGGACATTCAAGGTAGGGAGAGAATCCTCTTCTGTTCTGGAAAAGTACAACCTGTTCGTTGTTTGCCAGGGCTCCGTCGATCGCTTCGATAAGCTGCGGCGTGAAATGCGAAACCATCAGTTTTTTCCTGTAAGCCTCGCGCGTGTCAGCCAGTACAATCCCGGGAAGCTTAACGGAGCCGAACCTCTCCCTGAGTTCAACAAGTCCGTACTTTCCGGTGATGGCATTGTTGTAGGTTTCGACCGAAGGGGAAGCAGAGCCAAGGACCGTTTTCGCCCTGTGGAATCCTGCAAGGACGATTGCCGAATCGCGGGCATTGTACCTTGGAGCCGGATCGTGCTGTTTATATGATCCGTCATGCTCTTCATCGACTATAATCAGCCCCAGGTTCCTGAAAGGCAGGAAAAGGGCTGATCTGGCACCGATAATCAGGTTATATTCCTTTGCCCTGTCTTGTCTTCCTACCCTGTTCCATATTTCAACCCTCTCGGCATTGCTGAAGCGAGAATGGTAGATCCCGGTTACCGGGCCAAAGTGTTTCTGAAGACGCTGGATTATCTGAGTTGTAAGAGCAATCTCGGGAAGAAGGTAAAGAACCTGTTTCCCCATTTTAAGCTGCTCTTCTATGAGATGAATATAGATTTCCGTCTTCCCGCTCGATGTAACTCCATGAAGAAGTACCGTTTCCCTGTCGCTGAAGATCTTTTTAAGCTCCTTTAATGCGGTTTCCTGTTCACCGGTGAGCTGTTTCAGAGGCTCAGCGGGTGATTTATAATCGGCCAGGCGTCCTGTTTCCATTTCTATAATCTCCAGGATGCCTTTCTTAAGGAGCCCGTCGATGCTGCCGGGAGCAGAGCCTGCTTCCTTCAACAGAAGGCTTTTCCTTACAGGTTGTACAAGAGCTTCCGGTACATACCCTGACAGGTCGAGATAAACGGTGAGCAGCCGCAGCTGAACAGGAGCACGCGAAAGGCTGTCGAGGAAAGCATTGAGCCGGTCTTCGGTGAAGGCCGATGCAAGCCTGACGAAAGATTCCTCTTTTGGTCTGTACTTTTCGGTCATGGGGATCTCCGTAACACCTTCCAGGCACAGGTCCGATGGCAGGGCGGCTTTCATAACCTCACCTGCCGAACACATATAATATTCGGATATCCAATTCCATAATTTCAGCTGAATCTCATTTACGACCGGTTCAGCATCGAGGACCCGCATTACAGGTCTGAGATTTTTTGCGTCAGGGGGGATGTTGTGGATCCTGCTGACAATTCCGGAATAAAGCTTTCTGTTTCCAAGCTGGACGAGAACCCTTGAGCCAGGCTGAACAGATCCGTCCATCTCAACAGGAATGGAGTAAGTTAAGATTCCCTTATAGGCCAGGGGCAAAATAATATCTGCAAAATGATTATTCATCATTAGTAGCGGATCGGTACTTAACAGGAAATCAGACCGACTTCAGGAAACTCGACATGACTGTAAGCAGATGATCCTTCCTTATCGGCTTTATGAGACAGGCATCGCATCCTGCTTCGAGAATTATATCCTTGTCGTCTTCAAAGATGAAGGCAGTCTGTGCAATTATGGGAATATTCTTACGGATGTTTCTGATCTCCCGGGTTGCTTCTATTCCGTTCATTTCAGGCATCTGCATATCGAGAAGGACAACATCGATGCCGGGAGTGTTTCTTACAATTTCTATTGCCTCGGCGCCTGACCTGGCGTTCAATGTCCTGATATGAGTGTCGGCAAGTGTGCGGTTCAGGTAGAGAAGCACATCCTTGTTATCATCCACAAGAAGGCAGGTCCGGCTACTCCAGTTGACAGGGCCTCCGTGAGATTCAATACCGGCTGCTTCAAGCCTCGATTTGAGACGGGTACTGCCGCCTGCGGGCCTGTAGGGAATTGAAAAACTGAACTCTGAACCCACGCCTTTTTCCGACTGGACATATATTTTACCACCCATTCTCTGAACCACCTCCCTGGCCAGTGTAAGCCCTACTCCCAGTCCCTCGAACGGCCTGTGATGTCCGTCAATCTCCTGGCGGAACTCTTCGAATATATGGTCGAGGTTCTCCTGATTTATCCCTATGCCGGTATCCTTAACCCTGAACACCAGGCTGTCGTTTTCTTTAGAATATGAAAGCCTCACCGAGCCCTCGAGGGTAAATTTCACAGCATTGTCCATGAGATGGTTAAGCACCCTTTTCAGCCATACCCTGTCGGTAAAAACAAGGTCGCCGTTTTCCTCGAGCATATTCATAACCGTTATCACAATCGGCTTCTCATTCCGTCTGATTATTTTCCTTGAGTCCTCCACAACTTCGCTCACGATGTTGTTCACCGAAGCTTCCTCATAAGTGATCTCTATCTGGGAGCTTTCAAGCCTCGAAAGGTCAATAATATCACCGATGATTTGAAGCAGCTTTTCGCTGTTGTGGTTTATATGCTCGATATATTCCTCCTTGACGTCATTAGTAATATCATTGGCCAGCAGAAGGTTGGCAAACCCAACCACGCTGTTGAGCGGAGTTCTGATCTCGTGCGAAATATTTGCAAGGAAACTCGATTTAAGCTTGTTGCTTGCCTCAGCTTCCTTATTTGCCTTAATAAGATCTTCATGTACCTTTTTGAGGGCGGTTATATCTCTCGATATTGTAAGGGCACCGATAATGTCGCCGTTCTCATTCTTCACAGTCACCGACTTTGTCGACAAGGTTATGTAATGCCCTTCCTTATGCTTGAGCCTGAGTTCACTTTCATAAAATCCGCTATCACGAAGGGCTGCTGTCTTGTTCGTTTCATAATCAGCATCTTCGGGATGTATCAACCCGTCATTTCCGATTGCGTTGTATTGTTCTCTGGTAAGGCCAATAAGGAAATGGAAAGCCGGATTGGCAAATTTCAGATTACCATCCCTGTCGTAGAATGATATCCCGTCGTCAGCCGAATGGATGAGGCTTTTATAGAACATCTCCGAATAGGAAAATTCGCGGGTAATGTTCTCCTTCTCCAACGAAAGGTCCTTGTTGGTCTTCTTGAGCTGCGAATTTATCTCCTCAATCTGCCTGTTCCTGTCCCTCAGTTCCCTGTTGGCTGAACGGATCCTTGCTGAAAAGACAAGAATCAGAACTGCCATAACAATCATGGCTCCGGTAAGAGTGAGAAAGAAGGCAAGAGTGGATATTGAAAGGAAAGTAGCTGAACTGGCAGATAATGAATCAGAACCTGCATACAATAACGATCCAGGAACCATCATAACGGTTGCAGCTGTTGTAAACAGGACGAACCGCCGGGGTAAATTAAGTGCAATGCACCTGAAAAACCTTCCCATGAAAAACCTTAAGATTAAGACTCAAATTAACTTTCAATCCCCATCAAGTTTCAAATATAGAAATTCGCAGTTAACCCGTTGTAATTAATAACGCAAATTATTACACAAAATATGCTAAATTGCGAACAAATGTCATTAAATGATAGAAAAAGACAGGAAAAGTTTTTCCGGCGGCAGGCGGTACAGGAATGATGACATAACGGTTTACTGGAAACCGGATGCCTGCGTACACGCATCATACTGCTACAGGGAACTGATAGAAGTATTTGATCCCGGGAGAAGGCCATGGGTTGATATGGGAGGAGCAGACACTCAGAGGATAATTGAGGTGGTTAATATGTGTCCGACAGAAGCACTCTCCTGGAAATGGAATGATCCGGAGAGGAACCTGGAAGTAGGACCTGATCAGACCAATCATGTAATTTTCAGGAGGCCTGAGCTTGCGGGAGAGGAAGCAGAGGATACTGAAGTAAGGGAGAAACCGGTTTCAGTTAAGATAATGTACGACGGTCCCATAATAATAAAGGGAGATTTCATTCTCAAGTACGGTGACAATGACAGGGAAATGAAGGGAGGACTTATTTCGCTTTGCAGGTGCGGCTCAAGCAACCAGATGCCCTTCTGTGACGGTACTCACCGTAAAATTGGTTTTGAAGATGTTTAGATGTTATGGAGAACAAGCAGGAAAAGAAAACAGAAACAGTGGTCGAGGTTATTGAAGGAGGTTCGCTGAAAATAACCGGCAACATTATTTTTCAGGATATTAAAAGGGATATCAGTATAAATGTCCCCGAACTGTATCTGTGCCGTTGCGGCCGTTCGTGCAACAAGCCTTTTTGTGACGACTCACACAAAAAATGATTTCCTGAAGCGAAGCATTCTCTGCTTATTTACGCTGATGCCAGTGCTTTTCTTACTGCTTCCGCCGCATCGCCGAATGACACCGCCGATATTACCGACAATCCAGAGTTATCAATGATTTCCTTAGCTTCAGCTGCGTTTGTGCCCTGCAGCCTGACCACCACGGGAACCTTTATATCGCCTGCCGTATTATAGGCTTCAACAACACCGTTGGCAACCCTGTCGCATCTGACAATACCGCCGAAAATATTTATCAGGATGGCTTTCACTTCAGGGTCGCGGAGGATGATCCTGAATCCCGCCCTTACTGTTTCGGCGCTGGCGGTTCCGCCCACATCAAGGAAGTTTGCAGGAGAGCCGCCCGAAAGCTTTATTATATCCATTGTGGCCATTGCAAGTCCCGCTCCGTTAACCATACAGCCCACGTTTCCATCCAGCTTCACATAATTGAGGTTACTTTTGCCTGCTTCCACCTCAACCGGATCCTCCTCATCGAAATCCCTCATGGCTGCCAGATCGGGATGTCTGAAAAGGGCATTGTCATCAAGTACCATCTTGCAATCGACAGCAAGAATTCTGTCGTCGCTTGTTTTCAGGACCGGATTGATCTCAAGAAGCTGGGCATCGCATCCTGTAAAGGCTTCATATATCCCGTAGATAAACTTTCGCATGTTGAGGAAAGCATCTCCGCTCAGGCCCAGGGAAAAGGCAATGTTTCTTGCCTGAAAAGGAAGTATCCCCATTGATGGTGATATCTCCTCTGTGAAGATTCGTTCAGGATTCGTTTCGGCTACCTGTTCAATATCCATTCCCCCGTCGGGTGAGTACATCAGTACATACCGGCCGTTTTTCCTGTTCAGGAGGATGCTCATATAGAATTCCCGTGATTCCGTTTTTCCGGGGTAATAGACATCGGCGGCAATGAGTACCCTGTTCACCCTTTTTCCGGCAGGTCCGGTCTGGGGGGTAACCAGGGTCATTCCCAGCATCTGACCGGCAACAGTGCCGGCCTCTTCAACCGTGCGGGCAATTTTAACCCCTCCACCCTTTCCCCTGCCTCCCGCATGTATCTGTGCCTTTACCACGAAACACCCCGGATTGAATTTTTCCTTCAGCTGAGCGGCAACCATCACTGCCTGTTCGGCATTGTTCGCCACGAATCCTTCCTGAATGTCGACATTATATGCCTTCAGGATCGATTTTCCCTGGAACTCATGTATGTTCATCTGCTGCGAATTATTATACCCTGTTTATCCGTCTCCCTGTCTTTGAGGGAAATATAGAAAAAAAAAGGATATTTTGCCTATTTTAGCATAAAAAAGGATGCGTAAGCTGCTTAACAAAGAGCTTGGGAGAAAGAGCATTTCAGATTACAGGAATTCGGCCAAGTCATCTTTTGTTGTGGTTCTCGACAATGTCAGGAGTCACAACAATGTAGGGTCGGTTTTCCGTACAGCTGATGCCTTCCTGACCGGGAAACTATATCTGTGTGGAATCACCCCCCACCCACCCCACAGGGATATTCAGAAGACTGCCCTTGGAGCTACCGAATCGGTTGAATGGGAATGGTGTGAGAGTACTTCGGATGTCATAAGCAGACTGAAAGATGAAGGCTTTTTTATAATAGGAGTCGAGCAGGTGGAAGGGGCAGTGGAACTGCAGGATCTTACTATCGAACCTGAACAGAAATACGTGCTTGTTTTCGGACACGAAGTAAAAGGGGTAAGCCAGGAAGCTCTCGAACTATGCGACCAGTGCATTGTAATACCTCAGTTCGGGACCAAGCATTCATTCAACATTGCTGTGAGCGCCGGGATAGTGCTCTGGGAAGTAAATAAAAAGGGCGTTGCAAGCAACGCCCCTTAATATTGATCGGTAAGAATACTTCTACTGGAACATTCCTGAGAATGAACTGTCGCTGAAATATTTTGCAAACTCGAGATCGTTTCTGAGAGCTGACCTGAGGTCTGTGCTAAGGCTTGAAGCCTCTTTCAGTGCATTCAGAGTATAGGTCTTGTCATCAAGGCGCGATCCGACGATAGCTTTCAGGTATGATGTAAGAGCTGTATTTGCTTCTCCTGTGAGGCTTTCAAGGGTTGATTTTGCCCTGTTGTAGTCACCTTTGAGGATCTGGGCAAGAGCCAGGTTATTGGAAGCTTCTGTTCCAAAGAAGTTGACAGCCTTGTCATATTCGCCCTTGGTGATGGCTACTATTCCGAGACCGTATCTTGATTCCGGAGTGGCGGCAGTCATGGAGTTGAAGAGCTCTTCAGCTTTTGCCATGTCGCCTTTGAGAATATGTGCAAAGCCTGTGTTGCTTTTAACTATGTCGTTGTTTGCAATGGCTTTTGCCTTATCGAGAGCAATGATTGCATCATCAGCCCTGCCGAGGGTAAGAAGAGTTGCAGCTTCGTTATTATGAGCGCGGATGCACTTCGGATAAGCTTCGGCAACAGCCTTGTAGAATGCAAGTTTCTCGTTTTTGTCGGTTGTAAGAGCTCCTGCGTGAAGCATTTCCTCGAGGTTGAGAACCTTCGGATCGGATTTCATCTGAGCGAGAATCTGATCATCGGTGCGGCCGATATTATCAACGTTGACAATGAGTTTTGACCTTCTGAGTTTGGGAAGAATGTCAGTCTTGAGAGCTTCGAAAGCTGCTGACATGTTCTTTATCTCCCTTTCGCGGACTTCAGGATCGGAGTACATTGAAAGAACCCTGAGGATCAATTCTTTGTCAGGAATACTTGAATTCTCGACTTCAGTCTTGAAACCTTCCCAGTCTTCAGCTGTGGTAAGTGAACTGAAGAAACCTTCGTCCTGGGCAACTTCTATCTTCTTGAATTCATTTTTCAGGACCTTATCGGCTGAAACGCCTCTCCTGCCAGAGAGTTTTTCATTCTCGTCATACTTGCCGTCGGGAGAAGCATAGGAGCTTACTACTGCGCCCTTGAGTTCTTTGTTCGGGTCAGCGGTGGCGGTTACAATATAGTCTTTCAGTGCAACAACATCCTCGCCTTTCAGCTCTGAACTGCGGACATTAGCCTGGTTAATTACATAATTTATGTCGGCAACCTTGGTTTCCGGAATGATCCTGACATACCCGTCAGGCATAATAACAGTCTTTACGTTTTTCTCCACGAGGGTGGAAGTAGCTATTACACCGTCGGCAAGTTTGAGGGGCTCAAAATCGAGGGTTTTTTCGCCTATGGAGGCGTTTGTCCTCAGAACCAGTTCGGACCTTTTCATTGCATCGGTGTAGGGAATGGCCGAAGTGTAGGTAAAATCACCTCCTGTATAGGTAATAACCTTATTGTTGGCCATGACTTTTTCTCCCTGAAGAACCTGAACTTTATCAAAAGCGGTTTCTCCGCCAGCATAGGTTAGAACCGGAGAGAGGGCAAGAGTAGCTTTCTTGTTGAAATACTTCTCGGGAAATGTTCCTTTTATGGTAACATTCACAAGTCCGCCATGAGCTTCAAGTACCTGTGGGGTAACTTCGTACCTGATGTCTCCGGCTTCCTTCTTCATTTTATTCAGACCGGCGCAACTCGACAGAAAAGCAGCTGCGAGGAAAAGGATAAAATAGCTTCTGATTTTTTTCATAGTCTAATTTTTATTTGTGTTAATCAACTTGATTTATTCTTTAAAATTTTTAAAAGAATATCTCTTTTGAAATTACCTGCAAAATTATAAAAAATAGTTAGAATATCAGAAAAAACATTTAAAATGTTCATAATATGACCATATTAAGCCCTTTAACCCACTGGCCGGCGAAAATGGTTCCGGTAATTTTTCTGTAATCCTCTTCGTTTTCAACAAAGTCAATATTATTGATATCGATGATAAGATATTTGCTTTCAGGGTTCTGTCTGAAAAACGAAAAATAGCTCTCCTGTATCTTCTGCAGATACCCGGCGGTTATATTTCTCTCATAATCCCGTCCTCTCTTGCCTATGTTCTCCAAAAGCTTTGCAGGTGTCTGGTGAAGGTAAACGTAAATATCCGGTTTGGGCATCTGACCATAGATAATATAGAAGATCTGCCTGTAGAGATTATATTCCTCTCCTTTAAGTGTTGACGCGGCAAAAACGAGGGATTTCATGAAATAGTAGTCAGCCACCGTAAATGATTTGAATATATCCTGCGATCCGAGTTCGTCATTCAGCTGTTTATAGCGGCTGGCGAGGAAGGAAAGCTCGAGGGGAAATGCATATTTATCCGGTTCTTCATAAAATTTAGGAAGGAAAGGGTTATCGGCAAACTGCTCAAGCACCAGCCGGGCGTTGTATTCACTGGCTATCCTGGTTGCGAGAGAAGTCTTTCCTGCTCCTATATTGCCTTCAATAACCACATAATTATATCTGACTTCCATCGATCACGTATGATAAATCAAATATAGGAAACGGGATTGAAAATATCAATAAAAGAGAATGGGTGTTGAAGTACAACACCCATTCCGGTAAATATCATCAGGCAATTATGCTAGTTTCTGTGATCGTCGTGCCCTGGTCTTTCTCCACCCTCTTCCTTCGGGGGTCGGGGGAGCAGCACTTTACGGGACAGTTTCAGTTTTCCTGTCTTGGGATCGATCTCAATAAGCTTAACCTCCAGTTCATCGCCGACCTTAAGCACATCTTCGACAGTTCTCACCTTTTTCCAGTCGATTTCAGAAATATGAAGAAGTCCGTCCTTGTTTGGAAGAATTTCCACGAAAGCTCCGAACTGAACTATTGTCTTCACTTTTCCCCTATATACCATACCGACTTCAGGAACTGCAACTATTCTCTTTATCCATTCGAGAGCAGCGGTAATTGTCTCCTGGTTTTCGCCGAACACCTTGACATCGCCATGTCCGTTAACCTCCTCAACCACGATTGTGGAACCTGTCTCACGCTGGATCTCCTGAATCACCTTTCCTCCGGGGCCGATCAGTGCACCGATAAGTTCCTTGGGTATTGTGAGCATTTCAATTCTGGGAGCGTGAGGCTTGAGTTCAGGTCTCGGACTTTCTATTACATCCTTCATAATGTCGAGGATATGCATCCTGCCTGCACGTGCCTGGTTGAGGGCTTTTGTCAGAACCTCAAAGGAGAGTCCTTCGACCTTGATATCCATCTGTGTGGCGGTTATCCCGTCGCGGGTTCCGGTGACCTTGAAATCCATATCGCCCAGGTGGTCCTCGTCGCCAAGGATATCCGAAAGAATGGCATATTTCCCGGAATCCTTATCGGTTATTAGTCCCATTGCAATACCGGATACAGGTTTTCTAAGCTGGATACCGGCATCCATGAGTGCAAGCGTACCTGCACATACAGTTGCCATGGATGAAGATCCGTTCGATTCGAGTATATCCGAAACCACTCTGATTGTGTAAGGATTTTCCGATTCGGGGGGCATCATGTTTTTCAGCGCCCTGTGAGCCAGGTTTCCATGTCCGATCTCCCTGCGGCTGACACCTCTTGCAGGTTTTGCCTCGCCGGTGGAGAATGGAGGGAAATTATAATGCAGGGTGAACTTTTCAGTTCCCTTGTTAAGTACATCATCAATTATCTTCTCGTCAAGCTTGGTGCCGAGAGTGACAGTTGTAAGCGACTGGGTCTCTCCTCTTGTAAAGAGAGCCGAGCCATGAGTTGCAGGGAGGGGATCAATTTCACAGATAATTGGTCTGATCTGATCGGGTTTCCTGCCGTCGAGACGGATATTATCGTCGAGAACCAGCCTTCTGGCTGCTTCCCTGACCACCTCGTTGAAATATTTCTTTACAAGGGTTTCGTTAACAGCGTCTTCCTCGGTGTACTGTGAAAGAAATCCTTCCAGAACTTCATCAAAAGACTCTTCCCTCCTGTGCTTGTCGGCGACGGCAGCCCTGGCAGCCTGTAAACATTTGCCATAAGTTTCGTCCCAGACCTTCTTTTTCAGGTCCTCGTCCTTCTCTTCGTGGCAGTATTCACGCCTTGGGCCTTTTCCGGCCTCGGCGGCAAATTCTGTCTGGGCCTGGCACTGGATTTTTATTGCCTGGTGGGCAACCCTGAGAGCCTCGATCATGTCTGATTCAGACACTTCCTTCATTTCGCCCTCAACCATCAGAATATTGTCGAAGGTGGCTCCGACCATAAGATCCATATCTGCTTCCTTAAGCTGGGTTGCTGTCGGATTCACAATGAAGCTGCCATTTATCCTTGCCACTCTTACTTCTGACATTGGTCCGTTGAACGGGACGTCGGAGAGTGATAGTGCAGTTGAAGCGGCAAGACCTGCCAGCGCATCGGGAATAATGTCGATATCGGCAGAAATAAGGTTTATTGTAACAAAGGTCTCGGCGTGATAGTCATCCGGGAAAAGCGGTCTCAACGCCCTGTCGACCAGCCTGGAGATCAGGATCTCGTAATCCGAAGGCCTGGCTTCACGCTTCAGGAATCCCCCGGGAATGCGTCCTGATGATGCATATTTTTCCTTGTATTCAACAGATAGCGGCATGAAGTCGGTATCCTCCTTTGCCTCTTTTGCCGAAACCACAGTGGCGAGCAGCATTGTCTTTCCCATCTTCAGCAGCACCGACCCGTCGGCCTGTCTTGCCATCTTCCCGGTCTGAAGGGTTATAATACGCCCATCGCCGAGATCAATATTCTTCTCTTTAATATTAAACATTCTTTCTTTTGTGTTTTGTGATTGCCGAAATTACAATTAATTAAGGATAATATGAAAAAAGGCAATTCAGAATTGCCTTTTTTCCCTTACTTACGTAATTTCAACGCTTTGACTATTTCCCGATAACGCTCTATATCTTTTACTTTGAGGTAATCAAGAAGTTTCCTCCTCCTTCCCACAAGCTTGATAAGAGCTCTCTGGGTGCTGAAGTCCTTTTTATTATTTTTCAGGTGTTCGGTGAGATGTGATATCCTGTACGAAAACAATGCGATCTGTCCCTCTGCGGTACCCGTGTCAATCTCTGATGTTCCAAACGTTTTGAAAAACTCCTGCTTCTTCTCGGTAGTCAAGTACATATCTTTAATTAATATATTATTAATCCATAAATAAATTGAGTCTCCAATTTTGGAACGCAAAAATAAGGCTTTTTTATGTAAACTATCAAACAATTGACTACTTTTTTTTGAAGTTCAGCAAATATTTCCTAAAAGTCCAGCGATAGCACAACTAAAAAATTGCACTGTCTGTTATAAAGACGTAAAGTTAGGCCTAAAAGTTGCGTGGTAAGAAATGATAATAGCAACTTATTAACAAAATAACAGAGTTTTAAGCAGAATGTTCAGGGTTCTTTCACCCGACTAAATCCGTCGCGGGCCAATGTTTTCAGGCGTCGTGTCCTTTTGTCACGGTTCGAGTGTAAGCTGCTCCCTGTTTTTTAGTAACTTCCCCGAACTGATTACACTGCTGCCTATTCTGCAATCGAGGCATTTCCTTTTACTGCAGTATTCATCAGTAAGCTGGATGAGTGCCTGAGTGTCAAAGGCCGATTCGGGAACCATGCCTGCCAGAGTCCAGTCGCGGATAACTGAATTCCTTTCCGGATCAATATCAGCGAGAAGATCCAGTGCCCTGTCGCAAAGCTTTCTGTCGTCGTGCGTCCGGCCGTAGATAAAGATCATCGGCATCACGGCATTGATAAGCAGAATATCAGATGCCTGATCACCGGTATGCTTCCCTGATCTCTTGCTCTCCTTCCCGAATATATAATGGTTGTCCCAGTACGACGATGCTGCCACTCCGAACAGGTCCTTCAGCTGCGACACATCTCCAGCCGCAAGTGTCCGGGAGAACAATCCTCCGGCAGTTGACAGAAGAGCTGCCAGCTGCGACAGCCGCACCGTCGGAAAGTTAACCGGACGGAGGCGGCAGAACTTCCACAGCCAGCCGTGTATTGGCCGGAGCGAATATTTAGCCGACAACACCTTGTATTCCCGTATGAGGTCGACATAATACTGATCTGAAAGGGCATTTTTGAACAAACCTTCTTCAAGCATGCCGGCGCTCCCGAAGAGGAGTGCCTCTATCTGGAGCCTGTTGTCGGCATGTTTCCTTATTATCCTGAAAGGAAGTGCTGTGGCCAGCATTTCAAAAGGCTCTGTATTCACCCTGAACCCGAAATACCTGCTCAGCACCCTGTAGAACGTCTCATCCCAGTCGTTGCCGGTTGCCGTCCAGATCTTCATCACAGCCTCCGACTTCATCTGAAGTCTTTCGATAAGAAGTGAATTCAGCCAGCTTCGCAGGAGAAAACTGTCGGCGCCTTTCAGCTCATCGCGGCATGCAATGGCGCAGGGATTATTAACCAGATCGATGTACTTACGGTACAGTTCCGGATCGAATTTTATCTCTGTCGTCAGAAGTTCCTCATTATTTGCATTGTATACCTTTAGGTCCTTTTCAGCAACAACATGAAGAATGACATTGTCAAATGCATGGTCGCGGTCATGACCATGAGCATTGAAGTGTGATGCCTTTATATGTATCTCCACATTGCCGGCCCACTCGGTTCCGGCTATCACTATCCTGGCGTTGAAAAAATCAGGACCGGAATCGCGGTTGTACTCACCCGGACTTATTACAGTTATCGGATTGCCATCTCCGTCGATAAGCGAAGATGTCTCATACAGGGAATATTTCCACAGGTAATGCAGGAATTCTTCTTTCATTGGAGCACAAGTTTATAAACAGCGAGAACATAAAGTTACAAAACTTGCTGCAATGATATATATGTGAAACAGAAAAAAGATGATGTCCGAATACAGGAATCAGTCAGAATCAGATAATCTTATGTGCTGCAAGATGAGATTCCATTTCCTTCTGGATCCCGGCGGCTTTTTCTCCAGCAATCCTGTCGAAGTTTTCAGAGCTGTCGGCAAAAATAATTCCGCGTGAAGAATTCACAAGCAGTCCGCATTTCCCGGTAATTCCATATCTGACTACATCATCCAGGCTTCCGCCCTGGGCTCCCACTCCCGGAACAAGGAGAAAATGCTCCGGCACTATTTTCCTGATATCCTTAAGCATATCAGCGCGGGTTGCTCCTACGACATACATGAGATTGTTGAGTGTTCCCCACTTGCGCGACAGTGTAAGCACTCTTTCATAAAGCATTAGTCCGTCCTCGTTGTGATACTGGAAATCGTCGGCTCCCCTGTTTGACGTCAGGACAAGCAGAATGACCCATTTCCCCGGATATTCAAGGAAGGGAGCCACCGAGTCTTCACCCATATAGGGCGCCACTGTAACTGCATCAAAATCCATTGTCTCGAAGAATGCCCTGGCATACATCTTTGATGTGTTGCCGATATCACCACGTTTTGCATCGGCTATAACCATTATACCGGGATAATTGGTCCTGATGTAACCCAGCGTTGCCTCAAGGGTAAGCCAGCCCTTTGGACCCATAGATTCGTAAAAGGCGGTGTTCGCCTTATACGCTGCCGCGTATTTATGGGTGGCGTCAATAATTCTTTTGTTGAATTCGAGAACAGGGTCCTTGGCTTTGTGAAGTGAAGGGGGGAGTTTTTCAAGCTCGCTGTCAAGACCGATACACAGGAACGATCTTTTTTCCGAGATTGCTCTGTAAAGGCCATTATGATCCATAATAATATGGTATTAAATATTGCTTTCCTTCATCCTTTCTGCATTCTCAGCCACCTGCAGCTTACTTATTATCTCACCGATATTACCGTCGAGAATGTAAGGCAGGTTATACACAGTAAAGTTTATACGATGGTCAGTAACCCTTCCCTGCGGATAATTGTAAGTTCTGATCTTTGCAGACCTGTCGCCGGTAGAGACCATTGTTTTTCTCTT
>JAVEXG010000082.1:0-15485 GCA_034004115.1 Bacteroidales bacterium
CTTTACCGTCAGCTTCAGCTGACGGTTATGAAAGCCCCATCTTTTTTCCCGGGACTTTAGTCCCATAAAAAGCCAAGTGGCTGAAGCCCCGAATGGGGCGTAATAAATCTCAATTTGCAGGGACTCTCTGTTTGCCTACATATTCGGCATAATAATCCTCAAGCCGGCTGTTGACCTCCTCCCCGATCTCCTTCTGCCCGTACTGCTCACAAAATGCGGCTGCCTTTGCCGTATACTGAATGGCAGACTGCATTTCATACTCGGCGGAACTCAGTACATAGGGATTCTGCTTCAGGAAATAATCGAGCCTTGCAAAATAATACCCGCTTACATCCCTTGTGAGCTGAACAGCCCTGGTGGAATCTCCTGCCATGAAATATGCTTCAATAAGGTCGGTGAAATACGGATCATAAGGAAATTTATCAGGCGGAAGCAGCTCTATGCAGCTGTTCAGAATTGCCACAGCCTTTTCGTTTTTGCCTTCTGATGCAAGCGTCTTTGCAAGGCGTGCATAGATAAGCCGGGCCCTTATCACCATGAGAGTCCTTAAATGATGATAATCGAGGTTCACATCAGGATCATTGGCTCCGCCCCAGACAAACTTGTTTGCCACATTCTCGTACAGAATGTCCGAATCAATTCTGCCATACTCAAACCAGCTCAGGTTCTCAGACTTTATAGGAACAAGCCTGTAGGCAAGGCCCTCCAGCTGGAAATACTCTTCGAGTCCCAAGGCATCATCATGGTTTCCGGTGACATAGTATATGGGGCGCTCCCAGTTGTTGTGGGCAAGAATGTCGAGCATAACAAGCTGGCTCTTCAAAATGGAACTCCCCTGAAGCTGAATGTCTATATAAGGAACTATTTTGTCAGCATCCTCGGGCTTAACAGTCCCTGAAGCGATCACAGCAGCCGAATCGACGGGTATCCTTATAGTCCTTGACGGAATGACATCAAGAACTTCGCTAGCCGATATCTGAACCTTGGTGGCTTTATTGTCGCTCAACACCCAGTCGATGACTGTTGAAATGTCGACCGGATCCTTTGTCTTTTCAACTATGAACACCTGATTGTTCACTCCGTCGTAATATTTCTGCGGCGGCAGTGTGACCGGAAGCGGAGCCGACTCATAGGTCGCCCTTTTCATCTGATTGATATACCAGTCGGTGTTGAGAAGCATGAGATTGCAGACTCTTACATCGGTCCTGACTCCTTCCACTTCCTGCGCATACCAGAGGGGGAAGGTATCGTTGTCGCCGTTTGTAAGGAGTATGGCATTCGGGGCACAGGAATTGAGGTAATTGAACGCCACATCGCGGGCAAGGTAACGGCCCGATCTGTCATGATCGTCCCAGTTCTGGACGGCCATCAATACCGGCACAACCATGCAGAGTGCACCGGCGGCCGGGGCAGAAACCTTTTCTCCCACAATCTTCGACAAGCCCTCGTACAGTGCCAGTACTCCCAGGCCGATCCAGATTGCAAAGAAGTAAAACGATCCGGCATAAGCATAATCCCTCTCCCTGGGCTGGTTTGGAGATTGATTAAGGTAAAAGACAATTGCAGCACCCGTCATAAGGAACAGAAGCAGGACTACCCACCAGTTTTTGAAGTCGCGGTTAAGCTGGTAAAAAATTCCGGCAAGGCCCAGCAGGAAGGGAAGCAGGTAATAAGCATTCCTCGAGGTATCATCCTTCATCCCGGGCGGCAGGTCGGGCGACCCTGTCCGGGCCTCGTCGAGGAACCTGAATCCGCTAATCCAGTTCCCGTTTATGGCTCCTCCCGTACCCTGAGTGTCGTTCTGCTTTCCGGCAAAATTCCACATGAAATATCTTAAGTACATGTACCCGAACTGGTATGAGAACATGAATCTGAGGTTTTCGCTGAACTTTGGTTTACGGATGATCTCCTTCTCTCCCGACTGATTTGTAACCGAGACAGGTGTCCCCTTTACTTTTCCCCATTCCCTGTACATGGCCTCGTGATCACTCTGTTCACTCCACATCCTGGGGAAAACAGTAAGGAAGCGCTCATCATAAATCCGTTCAAGATCATAGGCGCTGACAATGTACTTTCCATCCTCCAGGACATATTTCGGCTTACCGTTCGTATAATCTATCACGGGAGCATTGTAATACTGTCCCTTGAAAAGAGGGCGTGCTCCATATTGCTCCCTGTTGAGGAAATAAAGCAGACTGAAGGGATTCTCGGGCTGGTTCTCATTAAGCGGAGGATTGGCATTCGCCCTGATCACAATGATAGCATTCGTTGAAAATCCTATAAGGATTACCATTACAGTGGTGAGAACCGTATTGAGTGTAACCCTGTCCTTTCCTGCCAGGTACCAGATAAACCATGCTACGGCACCCAGCACAATAAGATTCAGGATCATCGATCCGGATATCACCCAGGCACCCGACAACAACATGGCAGCAATGGCAAAGGCTGAATTTTTTGTCCTGTCATTCGAGTACAGGGTTGACCTGACTGCGAGAAAAAAGAAAATGATAAGAAGAATAAAATGAAATATCATACCGCTGTTGGCCGGCATATCCAGTGAGTTGACAAAGAACATGTCGAGCCTTGAAGAAATTGTAACAAACCCCGGCATGATGCCGTACAGAAGAAGAGCAAGCGCGATTACCGAAACTCCGAGCGAAAGGGCAAAGCCTTTCCACGAAAACTCATACTTCCGGAAATAGTAAACAAGCACTATGGCAGGAATTGCCAGCAGATTAAGCAGATGCACCCCGATTGACAGCCCCATGAGGAAAGCTATCAGTATTATCCACCTGTTTGCATACTCCTCGTCAGCAACATCCTCCCACATCAGGATTGCCCAGAAAACAAGTGCCGTGAAAAATGAAGAAGAGGCATACACCTCACCCTCAACAGCTGAAAACCAGAATGAATCGGAGAAGGTGAAAGCCAGGGCTCCGACAACGCCGGCAGAAATAATGGCGACCGTACGGGTAAGGCCCGGCTCACCGTTTTTCCCCAGTAATATCCTCCTGGCCAGATGGGTGATGGTCCAGAACAGGAATAGTATAGTGAATGCACTTGCAAGGGCCGACATTGCATTTATCGTGGCCGCTACCTTTGCGGTGTCGCCAAGGGCAAAAAATGTAAAGAACCGGGCAACAACCATGAAGACCGGGTTTCCGGGAGGATGCCCGACCTCGAGCTTGAAGGCCGATGCAATATATTCTCCGCAATCCCAGAGGCTTGCCGTTGGCTCAAGGGTAAGAAGATAAGTGACAAGGGCTATTGTAAATACAACCCAGCCGGTTATCGTTTCTGTCAGCTTGTATTTCTTCATCAATAAAGTGTGGTTTATCCTGAAATTCATCCAAATGACCGAGCGGTGAAATTACGAAATTTTTCAGACTCTGTCCAGATGTAGGCACACCGGCTAATTTTGTTATTTTTGCATAAATTGCCTGTAATGAAATTAAACAGGGCCCTGACTTTCATACTATCGGTTTTCCTTTCAGGAATCGCATCAGCCCAGTACTATAACACAGGGCAGGATCCGGCCTCACTGAAATGGATGCAGATTAAAACCGAACGGTTCACGCTGATCTACCCAAAGACATACGGTGATGCCGGAGTCGATTTTGCGCGGTCGCTCGACAACGCATGGTCTCAGTTATCGAATCTCTATCCCGTAAAAAAATTCAGAATCCCCGTTATTATACATAATCATACAACCGGATCGAACGGATACGTGGCATGGGCCCCCGACAGGATGGAGATCTATCCCACTCCGGAGCAAAACTCCATCCCCCTCGACGTAAACACCCAGCTTGCCATTCATGAGCTTACCCATGTGATGCAGATGGAATCGCTCAACAAGGGATTCACAAAGGCGATGTCGGTTATTTCCGGACAGCAGTTCACAGGAGTCGTCGCCGGCCTTCTGCCGCTCTGGCATCTCGAAGGTGATGCAGTATTTTCCGAATCGGTTCTTACCGGCTCGGGACGGGGCAGAACCGCATCATTCCAGAAGCAGCTCAAGGCCATGATGATCGAAAAGGGAAATGTATTCTCTTACGATAAATCGGTAAACGGATCGTTCAGGGATTTCGTTCCCGACCATTACCAGTACGGTTATCAGATGATGGCCTGGTCGTACTCTAAACATGATCCGCAGATGTGGCAAAAGGCCCTCAGTCTCACCGGGAATGCCCCCTTCCTTATCAATCCGGTGAACCTCAGCCTCAGAAAGTCAGCCTCGCTGACAAAAAAACGACTTTTCGACGAAACTTTCGATTCGCTCAGGACAGCCTGGACAAAGGATGATACCAGATCCGCAAGCCTGAGTTATACTGTTCTGAATCCCGCCAAAGGGAAGAAATTCATTAACTACCACTCTCCCGTACTATCAGGCACCGACGAGATAATAGCTATAAAAACCTCACTGTCCGACCCTCCTTCCTTCGTACTGATAAGGCCTTCGGATAACAGCGAGAAAAAAATCCATATTCCGGGGAACATTTATCCATACTACATCAGTTACGGAAACGGAAGGCTTGTATGGGTCGAGACTCATTCCGACCCGAGATGGGAGAACAGGGAATGGTCGGATATAATGGTTATGGACGTCCGTAAGGACCAGACCCGCCGGCTGACAGGAAAAACAAGGTACATGTCTGCTTCGATATCTCCCGACGGCAGTCTTATTGCTGCTGTTGAAAACAGGACCGACAACCGTAACATACTGAATATCCTCGATGCCGTCAGCGGCGATAAGCTTCACTCTGTCGTTTCACCGGGCAACGCCGCTCTCCAGAGGCCCCAGTGGGACGCATCAGGAGCTTTCCTGACAGTGATCCATCTGACTGAACAGGGTGAGGGAATACTCAGGTTCAGCCTCGAAGACAACACATGGCAAACGCTTATTGAGGCAGGCACCGACGATATACAGTCGTCATTCATCAGAAATGATTCCCTGTTTTATGTCAGTTCCCTCAACGGCACGGAAAATATATACTTGCGCAAACCTGACGGAACGGTGGCCCCACTGACCAGATCGAGATTCGGCGCAACCGACCTCAACCTCAACGGATCAATGATGCTTTTCTCCGATTATACATCGTCGGGCAACAACATCAGCAGTTTAAGAATTCCTGAGGTCCCAGCCACTGACCTGATTGTCAGTTCGCCTGATTCATATCTTATCAACCGGTTTATAGCTCACAAACCTCCTGCCGAAAACGCTTCAGGAAATGTTTACTTCCCGTCGCCCTACAGGAAATGGAAGAACCTCTTCAGATTCCACAGCTGGATGCCTTTCTATGCCGATATTGACGAGATTCAGGACGATCTCACAGCAATTGCACCCGGATTCACCCTGATGACCCAGAATAACCTCAGCAGCCTTATATCCACATTGGGATATGAATATTCGGACCAGAGGCATAAGTTTCATTCGAAGATAAGCTGGATGGGGTGGTACCCGGTGGTTGAATCGGGTATTGAATACGGAAATCCCGTCTATGCAGAGAAGTTCGGCGAAGATGTGGCTGATCCTGATATCCTGTCGGACGGATACTCATGGAACAACAAGATCTATCTCCCGCTTGCTTTCAGGGGAGGGACCTTCACAAAACAGCTTTACCTGTCTGCGTCCTCCTCGATTAAGAATGATTACATCTATCTCCGCGATAAAGAAACCTACGATAACCTTCAGAACCAGCTGACCGGAAGAATCTATTTCTCAAATTACCGGCGTCAGGCAATAAGGGATATCTATCCCCGATTTGCACAGACAATCGACCTCAGTTATTCCGATTATCCGTTCGATAGCGATATTTACGGCGATATATTGTCGGGAAAGGTATCGTTGTACTTCCCCGGGGTAATGAAGAACCATGGGTTCAGGCTGAGGCTCGAAGCCGAGGAGCAGAACCCCGAGAAATACATACTTGGCAACAGGATATCTTTTGCCAGGGGCTATATCGGGGCCCGAAAGCCTGATCTGGACGAATGGTACGACAACATCATATCCCAGAAACTTTTCACAGGTTCGATAGACTATTTCATGCCCATCGCCTATCCCGATTTCAGACTGGGGGGAATTATGTACATGACAAGGATAAGGTCGGATCTTTTCTATGACCGGTCAATTGGAGAAGACAGCTACGTCTTCATTTCTGACCTCAATGACGAAGGAAGAAGGGTGGTTACGATGGAAAATCACGATTACAGGGAGACCTTCGAATCGTTCGGGGTTCAGCTGATGGCTGATTTCTACCTTTTCAGGATACCATTTATGATATCCTCGGGAGTCGAGGCCTCCTGGAGGGCCATCGGCGAAACCCCTTACCTTAAGATGCTGTTCGGGGTCGACATCTTCGGTATGAATATCGGAAAAGGAACTGGCAGATACAAGCTCTAAAGCTCCCTTGCGGTTTTCATTATCAGCTTCCAGGCTTTTTCCTTTTTTGTGTGGTTTCTATGAACCCAAAAGAGTAACTGGCAGATCTCTAATCTATAATGTAAAGTTTTAATGAAAAATTGGGTGTCTCAACCTGTGATTTTTTGGATGTTTGTTCGTCGTGGCAGGGCAGTAACCGGGATCTCCAGCCTTGAGGGCTGGCCTTCCAGTAGCCCGGGTTTCGCCCCGGGATAGAGGCAATAATACCAATCCGACCCCGGAGGGGTGGCCTTCAATTTTTACATGTAATTGGAAGTCAACCCTTCCAGGGTTGTACATCGTATGTGATGCTCTTTACCCGGGGCGAAACCCGGGCTACTGGAAGTCGACACCCCAGGTGTCGTCTAAGGGCTACTGGAAGTAAACATCCCAGATGTCGTCTAAGGGCTACTGGCAATCCCCGTATTGCCCGGGATTCATGGACAATAATCCACTCTGGAAAACGATCATGGAAAAGATAAATTCTAAAGCTCCCTTGCGGTTTTCATTATCAGCTTCCAGGATTTTTCCTTTTTTGTGTGGTTTCTATGAACCCAAAAGAGTAACTGGCAGATCTCTAATCTATAATGTAAAGTTTTAATGAAAAATTGGGTGTCTCAACCTGTGATTTTTTGGATGTTTGTTCGTCGTGGCAGGGCAGTAACCGGGATCTCCAGCCTTGAGGGCTGGCCTTCCAGTAGCCCGGGTTTCGCCCCGGGATAGAGGCAATAATACCAATCCGACCCCGGAGGGGTGGCCTTCAATTTTTACATGTAATTGGAAGTCAACCCTTCCAGGGTTGTACATCGTATGTGATGCTCTTTACCCGGGGCGAAACCCGGGCTACTGGAAGTCGACACCCCAGGTGTCGTCTAAGGGCTACTGGAAGTAAACATCCCAGATGTCGTCTAAGGGCTACTGGCAATCCCCGTATTGCCCGGGATTCATGGACAATAATCCACTCTGGAAAACGATCATGGAAAAGATAAATTCTAAAGCTCCCTTGCGGTTTTCATTATCAGCTTCCAGGCTAAGTCAACATGCTCCGGAGTGACGTTTGTCTGGCCGGTTACCATTCTCAGGGTATAAACCCCGTTGACGGTGGTATGAGTAAGATAAATCTTCCCCTGGTCATTAAGCCGGTGGTTTAGTGTCTCATTCAGACCGTTGAGCTCTTCTTCACTTTTCCCGGATGGCTTGTACCTGAAACATACAACATTCAGGGTAACGGGGGCCAGTATCTGAAAGTCATTCTCACGCATTATCATTTCTGCCAGCCGCTTTGCTATCCTGATATGTCCGCGGACCTTGTCGCGAAGCTCCTCTACACCATACATCCTGATGACGCTCCAGAGCTTGAGAGCCCTGAACCTTCGTCCGAGAGGAACTCCCCAGTCGCGGTAGTCGTTCACCGCTCCTCTGGTCCTTGTCCTGAGATATTCCGGAAGGATTTCGAATGTCTTGATCAGATATGCAGGATTCTTGACAAAATATGCCGAGCAATCGAACCCGGTGAACATCCATTTATGCGGATTGAATACTATTGAATCGATGAATTCACGGCCGTCCAGCATCCACTGATATTCGGGAAGTATTAGGGCTGTTCCCCCCATCGCGGCATCGACATGAAGCCAGATGCCATTTTCGGCACAGATTCTTCCAATCGGCTTGAGCGGATCGATTGCCGTTGTTCCTGTGGTCCCTATGGTGGCAATAACGCAGCATGGCTTTAAACCGGCCTTTTTGTCGTTTTCAATGGCATCCCTGAGTTTCTGCACATCCATGGTGAAGTCTTTCCGGACAGGTATCCTCACAAGATTTTTTCTTCCTATACCGCTTATTTTGACTGCCTTCTCAATCGAGGAATGAGTCTGCTCCGAGCAATAAATCCTTAATCCGGATAATGCAGCAGGCCCTTCATCATTACCCGTGAAATCAGTAGCTTTCTCCCTTGCGGTCAGAATGGCGGCAAGAGTGGAGGTTGAAGCCGAATCCTGGATCACCCCCTCGAAAGTCTTCGGCAGCCTGATCAGGTCCCTCAGCCAGATCATCATTTTCTCCTCGAGTTCAGCAGCAGAAGGGGATGTTTCCCATATCATGCACTGAGCTCCCAGTGTTGCCATAATCATTTCGGCAAGAATGGAAGGGGCGCTCGTGTTGGCCGGGAAATATGCATAGAAATTCGGGCTCTGCCAGTGGGTAATGCCCGGCATGATAATCTCGTCCACATCCTTCATGAACGATTCAAAGGATTCAGGTTTAACGGGAGGATCGTCGGGCAGTTGGTTGAATATCTCCCCGGGTTTTACTGTCGATTTGACCGGATATTTTTCAATCTCATCCATATAACGGGCCATCCAGTCGACCAGTTCATGGGCGTGTTTCCGGAATTCATCGGAGGTCATCAGCTTTGGATTTATTTAACCGATTCGGCCAGCAGAATGATCTTGTTGGCTTTTACCTCAATCACACCGCCGTTGATCTCAAATGTTGATTCATTGCCTGCCATGTCAACAATGATCACCGGTCCGATTTCAAGAGTAGAAATAATGGGAGCATGGTCTTTCAGTACCTGGAATGAGCCCTTTTTGCCGGGGACCCTTACTGATTTGACCTCCCCATCGAATACTTTTTTGTCAGGAGTAATGATTTCTATCTTCATTTTAGAAAAGTTGCTTGTTGCTGGTAAGGCGGCGTGCGGTATGCGGTATGCGGAGTGAGAATACCGAATACCGATTACAGATTACCGAATACCGGCTTACTGGTTACTTTGACTGGGCGAGAATTTTCTCTCCCTTCTCAATTGCATCCTCGATTGTACCGACCAGCATGAATGCAGATTCCGGATACTGGTCAACCTTTCCTTCGAGGATCATATTGAATCCCTTGATTGTATCCTCGATTGAAACGAGCGCTCCCTTGATGCCGGTGAACTGTTCAGCCACATGGAAAGGCTGGGAAAGGAACCTTTGGACCCTTCTTGCCCTGTGAACGACCAGTTTGTCTTCTTCCGACAGTTCATCCATCCCGAGGATGGCGATGATATCCTGAAGCTCATTGTATCTCTGCAGAATTTCCTTAACCCGCTGTGCGCAGTTGTAATGTGCATCTCCGACAATGTCTGCCGAAAGTATCCTCGATGTCGAATCGAGCGGATCGACGGCCGGATAGATACCGAGCTCCGAAATCTTACGGCTGAGCACCGTTGTTGCATCCAGATGGGCAAATGTAGTTGCAGGCGCAGGGTCTGTAAGGTCATCGGCTGGCACATAAACCGCCTGTACCGATGTGATCGAGCCGTGACGCGTCGATGTGATACGCTCCTGCATTATACCCATCTCGGTCGACAGTGTCGGCTGGTAACCAACGGCCGAAGGCATACGTCCGAGAAGAGCGGATACTTCAGATCCGGCCTGGGTGAAACGGAATACGTTGTCCATGAAGAACAGGATATCCCTTCCGCCGCTTTTCCCGTCGCCATCCCTGAAGTGTTCGGCTACCGAGAGTCCCGACAGTGCTACTCTTGCCCTTGCTCCGGGAGGTTCGTTCATCTGACCGAAAACCAGGGCAAGTTTCGATTCCTTAAGGGCAGCATGGTCGACCGTTGACAGATCCCATCCGCCCGATTCCATATTCTTAAGAAACTCCTTCCCGTAATTTATTACACCGGCTTCAAGCATTTCGCGCAGGAGATCGTTTCCTTCCCTGGTCCTTTCTCCAACTCCCGCAAAAACTGATAATCCGGAATAGGCCTTGGCAATATTGTTGATAAGCTCGAGAATAACAACTGTTTTCCCGACACCCGCACCGCCAAACAGGCCGATTTTACCTCCCTTTGAGTAAGGCTCGATAAGGTCGATCACCTTGATACCAGTATAGAGAACCTCCTTCTCAGTTGAAAGGTCCTCATATTTCGGGGGTTTCCTGTGAATAGGATAACCGCCTTTCCTGTCGAGTGTTCCGATCCCGTCTATAGCCTCTCCCGTCACATTCATAAGACGTCCCTTTATCTGGTCTCCGATAGGCATCGTGATCGGTGCCCCCGTTGCTACGACCTCCATCCCCCTGCGCAATCCGTCGGTTGAGTCCATTGCAATGGTTCTAACCGTATTCTCGCCGATATGCTGCTGACACTCAACTATAAGGGATGTACCATCATTCCTTTTGATCTCGAGGGCGTCATAAATATCGGGCATTTCTACACCCTGCCTGTCAAACACCACGTCAACCACCGGTCCGATGATCTGGCTTATTTTCCCAGTATTCTTTGCCATAAATCCGAATTATTATTGTGTTAAAATTATGTTTCTCTCAAATCAATTAATCATTTCTTTAGTGATCGCGCCCAAAAAGCGATCCTGCCATCTGATACAGCTCTGTCTTCCGGTCGGCGGCAGCACCGGCCTTTTCAAGATATCCCATGGCGCTCCTGTGATAGTCTTCCATGAGGCTCTCCGAAAAAGACCTGATCCTGAGCAGATCATACAATTCAGTCACTTCCCTGACTTTCGCCGCCGGATCATTATCTGCAGTATACAACTCCTGAAGCTTCTTCTTCTGTTCCGTTGATGCAATTTCCATGGCTCTGACATACAGGAAGGTTTTCTTCCGGGCCAGGATGTCCCCTCCTGTTGTCTTGCCGAAAACCTTCTTGTCACCGTAGGTGTCGAGGATGTCATCCCGGATCTGGAATGCAATTCCCAGATTCCTCCCGAACTCATACATAATATCTGCTTCCCTGTCGTCGGCCCCGCCGAAAAGTGCTCCTATCCGTGCCGAAGCGGCTATCAGGACAGCAGTTTTGAGCTCGATCATTCTGATATATTCGTCACGCGACACTATGGTGGCTTTTTCAAAATCCATATCAAGCTGCTGACCGACACATACTTCAATGGCAGTTTTGTTGAAGATCCTGAAAACTTTCTGAAGAAGGTTAAGCGGGCTCTGGAGCAGGCATTCACTGGTCATGAAGGCCATTATGTCGCCCGAGAGTATTGCCTGATTGACATTCCATTTCGTGTGAACCGTAGAGAATCCCCTTCTCACGGGAGCCTTGTCCATTATGTCATCGTGGACAAGTGTAAAATTGTGAAAGATCTCGAGGCCTGTAACAGGTATAACTGCCTCATCTATCTTATCGCCGTACATGTCGCAGACCAGCAGTGCAAGAACCGGCCTGAGCCGTTTTCCGCCGATTGAAAGGACATACTTAACCGGATCGGTCAGCCTTTCCGATTCCTGATTGTAGGAAAGGTTGACAAGCGATGTGTCGATTATCTTTTTCAGTTCCGGTTGGGTGTACATTTCCTTTCTGCTATCAGAATTTCATTGCTTATCCTTTCAATGCCTCAGCCCCGCTGACAACTTCAAGGATCTGGTTCGTAATGGATGCCTGCCTTGCCTTGTTGTACTGCAGGGTAAGCTCGTTGATCATTGTTGTGGCATTATCCGTAGCCTTGTGCATTGCAGTCATCCTGGCGCCATTCTCAGCCACAAAGGAGTCGAGTATCGCCTTGTAGAATTGTATTTTGAGCGATTTCGGGATCAACTCCCTTATTATCTCTTCCTTGCCGGGTTCATATATATAGTCGGCATTTACAGATGCCTTAACTTCACCCTGAACCGATTGCACCGGAAGGAACACTTCCCTTGTAAGCTGCTGCACAGCCGCATTCTTGAAATGATTGTAAACCAACTCCACCCTGTCGTATTCGCCGGTTGTGAAAGCCTGCATCACCTTTTCAGCAATCGTCACAGTCCTTTCAAAGGTCAGATCGTTCAGCAGATCGTTGTATTCTGCAGCAATGGGGAACTTATGCTTCCTCATGTTGTCAAAGCCGTTCTTCCCTATTGTCAGGAACTTTGCATTGCCTTTTTTATACTGGTCATAGTATACTTCTGCAACAAGATTTCTGGCTTCCTTAACCACGTTTGTGTTGAAAGCGCCGCAGAGGCCACGGTTCGATGTGATCATTACAATCAGCACCTTCTCCGGTGTGCCCTCCCTGGCATAGATGTTTTCAACCTGTGATTCGGCAAGACTTTGTGACAGGTTCACAAGTATATCGTGAAGCTTGTTTGCATAAGGCCTCAGTCTGACAATCTTATCCTGTGCTTTCCTGAGTTTGGCTGCGGATACCATTTTCATGGCAGATGTGATCTGCCGTGTTGATTTGACAGAAGCTATCCTTACCCGTATTGATTTTAAATTAGGCATTCAAGATTAAATTTTTCAGTTTCCCGGGTCGTTTCAGGGTTTGTATTTCTTTACAAGTTCCTGAGCTGTTTTCCCGAGAATATCAGTAATATTTTCATTCAGTACACCTGCGGCGATCTGGTCGAGTACATCCCTGTGCTTCAGCTCAAGGTATTCGAGGTACTGGTTTTCAAATTCCCTTACCTTGTTTACAGGAACATCCTTCAGCAATCCCATGGTTCCGCAGAAAATAATTGCAACCTGCTTTTCAATTGGCATGGGCGAATACTGGGCCTGTTTCAGTATCTCGACGTTCCTGGCTCCCTTATTAAGGATCGCAATAGTTGAAGCGTCGAGGTCGGATCCGAATTTCGAGAAAGCTTCCAGTTCACGGTACTGTGCCTGGTCAACCTTGAGGGTACCTGCAATTTTCTTCATGGCCTTGATCTGGGCGTTACCCCCTACCCTCGACACCGAGATTCCGACGTTGATTGCCGGGCGGACACCTGAGTTGAAGAGGCTTGATTCAAGGAATATCTGTCCGTCGGTGATTGAGATCACGTTTGTCGGAATGTATGCAGCCACGTCGCCTGCCTGTGTTTCAATGATCGGGAGGGCAGTCAGCGATCCTCCTCCTTTTACCATGTGGCGAATCGACTCAGGCAGATCGTTCATCTTTCTGGCTACTTCGTCCGATTCGATTATTTTGGCAGCTCTTTCAAGGAGCCTTGAGTGCAGGTAGAAAACGTCACCGGGGTATGCTTCACGACCTGGCGGACGACGGAGCAGAAGGGAAACTTCGCGGTAAGAGACGGCCTGTTTCGAAAGGTCGTCGAAAATAATCAGTGCATCACGGCCGGTGTCGCGGAAGAACTCCCCGATGGCAGCTCCTGCAAAAGGTGCATAGAACTGTGAAGCGGCAGGGTCGGAAGCAGTTGCAAGAACTATCACCGTATAGTCGAGGGCTCCGTGCTCCTCAAGTATTTTGGCAATATTTGCCACTGTGGAGCCTTTCTGGCCAATCCCTACATATATGCAATAGACCGGTTTACCCTTTTCAAAATTACTGCGCTGGTTAATTATTGTATCGATGGCAATAGCCGTTTTTCCCGTCTGGCGGTCACCAATGATCAGCTCACGCTGACCTCTTCCGATAGGGATCATCGCGTCGATTGCCTTGATACCAGTCTGAAGAGGCTGCTTTACAGGCTGACGAAAAATTACACCCGGAGCTTTCCTTTCGAAGGGCAGTTCATACACATCACCTTCAATTGGCCCCTTGCCGTCGAGCGGCTGGCCGGTCGGTGTGATGACTCTTCCCAATAAGCCTTCTCCAACGTTTATAGAGGCGATCCTCCCGGTGCGTTTGACAATGTCGCCTTCGTTTATCTCCTCAGTCGGCCCGAGAAGAACAGCACCAATATTATCCTCTTCAAGGTTTAACACAATCGCCTGAATGCCATTCTCGAACTCTATCAGCTCATTCGACTCTGCATTTGACAATCCGTAAATGCGGGCGATACCGTCGCCGACCTCCAGGACAGTGCCGACCTCTTCAAGCTCAACGCCGGTCTGTATGCCTTCAAGCTGCTGTCTGAGGATTTTTGAAACTTCTGCTGGTTTAATACTTGCCATATTTTATTGCTTATAATTCCTTTATGGTTAAATACGTTTCTCAAAGGTTCCGGTCACCAACTCCGACCGTATCTTCCTTAATTTGTTCCTGATACTGGCATCAACATAATTGTCCTCCACCTTAAGAATGAATCCGCCTATTATCGACTCATCGATGTTTTCCTTAAGATCTACTTTCGTATCCAGCAGTTTTTCAATCATGCCTATTACCTGCTTCTTGAGTTCAGGATCAATTTTAACCGCTGTGGTAAGAACCGATTCAGTGACTCCCCTGTGCTTCTTCGTCTCATGGATAAATACCCTTGCAATGGAAGGAAGATAACTTTCCCTGCCGTTTCCGACAACCAGATCAACAAGCGACAGGGTGAGAGGATGAATCTCCGTCCCGAAAATGCCCTTAAGCGCTTTCCCCTTCCTTGAGGGCCTTATAACCGGATTTTTCAACAGTTCCCTTACTTCGGGAATGGTGCAAATATCACGGATAAGAATCATATCCTGATTAATGGTATCGAGAATATTCTTTTCAAGAGCTGACTGGAAAAGTGCTTTGGAATATCTTACCGAAATTCTGCTTTCGTTCATTACTCACTTAACCGTTTAGTTCTTTTTAAGATCAATATCCTTAAGGTAATGGTCGATAAGCTTTCCCTGCTCTCCTGTCTGGCTCAGTTTTTCGCTGAGAAGTTTTGAGGCTATATCCACGGACAGGTTTGCAACCTGTTCCCTGATATCGGCAAGCGCCAGGGCTTTTTCCCTTTCGATTCCCGTCCTGGCCTTTTCGACTATCTTATCAGCCTCCTCCGAGGCCTTTCCCTTGGCTTCTGCTATCATCTTGTCGCGGACCTCCCTGGCTTCCTTAAGGATTGACTCACGTTCCTCGCGGGCTTTCTTCAGGATAGCCTCATTGTCGCTCTGAAGCTTTACCATCTCTTTCCTTGCCTTCTCTGCTGAGGCAAGCGACCCCTTGATCATATCCTCCCTCTGCTTTACCATATTCAGAATCGGCTTCCACGCAAATTTTGTGAGAATAAGAAAGAACATAGTGAATATCACAACAGTCCAGAAGAGTGTCCCGATCGCGGGAGTTGTCAGACTATTACTTGCTAAGATCATATAAGGTGTTTTTAATGATTTAAATAAAGAAATCCTTCAACCAACCGTTGAAGGATTTCAATTCCTTTAGGCAATAAGAGCAACAACAACGGCAAAGAGAGCAACTCCTTCAATAAGAGCTGC
>JAVEXG010000083.1:0-15456 GCA_034004115.1 Bacteroidales bacterium
AAGGGATATGGCCTGGAGATGCCGAATATCAAAAAGTAATCTAACATGGCGCACAAAAAAAGGATCACATGACAGGTGATCCTTTTTTTTGTTTCCGGCTGGAAAACTTTACCTGAAATTCTTAAGCAAGAGCGGATTTTTCAGGCCATTTTAATAAGAATTGCCTTAATTGTATCCGATACATCCTCTTCCTCGTCCACACATCTTTCAAGGATCTCAAGAATTTTATTGTTTTTAAGCAGTTCTGACGGATCCTTCTCCTGCTCAAACAGCTCCGAGACAGCAACAAAATAGTAATCGTCAGCCTTATGTTCTATGTCCTTGATACGGTCGCAGGCCCGTGTTATCTCATCCTTGTTGGCAGCGGCGTCGTTAAGGCAATGGATGCAGATTTTTATTTCCTTGGCTCCCTCAAGGATCATTTTTGCCATTTCACCATAAACGGGAAGGAGTTTTTTGGGTTTATAGAGGCAGATTCTCCTGCCGATGCCGTTGATTGAATCGACCACATTGTCAATGTTGGCAGTCAGTTCATGAATATCTTCCCTGTCAAAAGGTGTGATGAACGACTTGTTGAGCTGGTGGTAGGTAGTGTCGGTAATTTCGTCTCCGATATGTTCCACCTCCTTTATCTGCTGATAAATCCTTTCGTGTTCGGCCGGATCCGAAGTGGAAAGGAGTTCTATGAGAAGTTCGGCTGCTTTGACAAGGTTGGCAGCATCTTTCTCGAAGAGAGGATAAAAGGAATGGTCTTTCGGAACAAAAAACTTAAGAAACTTATCGATGTTCATATTTTGGGATTTTGAGTGATTTTAGTCTTTTTACGGCAGTATCCATCTCAAAAGGAAGAACATAAGTGCACCGAATACCCCGGAAACAGGTATGGTAAGTATCCATGCATAGAATATTCTGGTTGTCACGCCCCATTTTACTGCCGAAAGGCCTTTGCGTGAACCTACTCCTATAATAGCACCGGTAATTGTATGGGTTGTGCTGACCGGTATTCCGAAATGAGTGGCGCCGAAGAGGGTAAGCGCTCCTGCGGTTTCGGCGCAGAATCCCTCGAAAGGTTTAAGCTTTGTAATCTTTTGCCCCATGGTTTTTACTATTCTCCAGCCTCCGAAAAGAGTTCCGAGTGCAATGGCTGTCTGGCATGAAAGTATTACCCAGAGCGGAGGTCTGGAAGCATCTTTTGAAGTAATTCCATAGACGATCAGGGCTATCCATATTATGCCCATCGATTTTTGTGCATCATTTCCTCCATGCCCAAGGCTGAATGCTGCCGCGGAGAGCAGCTGAAGCCTCCTGAAATGCTTGTCGACTCCGAAGGGGCTGTGATTACGGGCCAGATACTGAACAAAGGAGGAGATGAAGAATCCGAATATCATGCCAAGGAGGGGCGAAATGACAATGAAGGCTACAATCTTTATTACACCGCTTGTTACTATTGAGTCAGGACCGGCGCTGACCAGGGCTGCGCCCACCAGACCGCCAACCAGTGTATGAGAGGAACTGGAGGGCAATCCCCACCACCATGTAAGAAGGTTCCATGTAATGGCTGCTACTAGTGCAGCCGCGATAACAGTAAGACTCAGAACATCGGGTTCAACAACTCCTTTTCCCATTGTTGCGGCAACCTTGAGAGGAAAAATAGTGAATGCGATAAAATTAAAAAAAGCCGCAAAAGAGACAGCAGCGAGGGGGGAAAGGACTTTGGTAGATACTACAGTGGCTATAGAATTTGCCGAATCATGAAATCCGTTTATAAAGTCAAACACCAGAACCAATCCGACAATAATATACAAAAACGTCATTTGCAGCTTGTTTGAGTTATCGACTTGTCTTTACTAACGGAATTGCCTGGTTTGAAGCGGTTTGAGATCCTTGGTCATGGTATTCTGATAATTTGATCAGGTGCCCAAAATTATAAAAATATTATTACTTTTATGAATTAATCATTCTAAAATTAAAAACATAACAATATGAATGACATACGACAACTTGAGCCAAAGCCGCTGTGGGGCTTTTTCCATCAGATTACACAGATCCCTCGCCCGTCAAAGAAGGAAAAGCTTATTGCTGAGTATGTGGTTAAGTTCGCATCCGACCACAAACTTGAAACTGTAGTCGACAAGACCGGGAACGTTATTATAAGAAAGCCTGCCACTAAAGGCATGGAGAAGAGAAAGGGAGTTATACTGCAGGCTCATCTCGATATGGTTCCTCAAAAGAACAGCGATAAGAAGCATGATTTTGAGAAGGATCCCATCGAAGCGATCATTGATGGCGAATGGGTCAGGGCCAACGGTACAACTCTTGGGGCCGACAACGGTATCGGTGTTGCAGCAGCGATGGCAATTCTGGCTTCAAAGGATATTCCTCACGGTCCGCTCGAAGTACTCCTTACAATAGATGAAGAGACCGGCATGACAGGCGCTTTCGGACTTAAAAAAGGATTGCTTCACGGTGACATTCTGATGAATCTGGATTCAGAGGACGAAGGAGAGCTTTATGTAGGCTGTGCCGGAGGGATTGATGTTGCTGCTGTAAAAAAATACACTGAGGTTAAGACTCCCGCTGGGATGGTTGCTTATCAGATAATCGCTAAAGGTTTGAAAGGCGGACATTCCGGACTGGATATTCCCCTGGGCAGGGCAAACTCAAACAAGATCATGTTCAGGTTCCTGATGCAGGCAGAATCCGATTTTAAAATCAGGCTGGCGGAAGCAGCCGGAGGAGACCTTCGGAATGCAATTCCGCGTGAATCGCATGCTGTTGTTGTAGTTCCAAAGAAAAGCGCCGCTGAATTCGAGAAGTTTGTTAAGAGCTATGAGAAGATGTACAGAAATGAGTTTTCAGAAACGGAACCTGCTCTGTCATTCAAGTGCAAGGAGATAAGTCTTCCTGAAAAAGTAATGAGCAAAGAGGACCAGTTCGGAATTATCCGTGCAGTGTTTGCCTGCCCCAACGGCGTTCAGAGGATGAGCCAGGCTATGAAGGGTCTTGTGGAGACATCAAACAATGTTGCAATTGTAAAATGCAGGAACGGCAAACTCGAAGTCTATAACCTTACAAGAAGCTCGGTTGATTCGTCAAAAGAATCGACAGCATGGAAGATTGCCGCTGTATTTCATCTCATTGATGCCAAAGTGACATTGTCGGGAAGTTACCCGGGATGGAAACCCAATATGGAATCACCCATCCTTAAAACGATGAGCGGGGTCTACAAAAAGCTATACAACAAGATTCCCGATACCAAGGCAATTCATGCAGGGCTGGAATGCGGACTCCTCGGAGGCGTATATCCAAAGCTTGATATGATATCCTTCGGACCTACTATAAGGCATCCTCACAGTCCCGATGAAAAGGTTCACATTGATTCAGTTGGGAAATTCTTTGATTTTCTTTGTGCCTCATTAAAAGAGGTGCCTTCGAAATAATCAATTCTCACCCCTCTTACGGAGGGGTGAGTTTATTCAACCTTTATTTCGATCAGCAGATCATCCTTCATCACATTTGTTCCGCTTTTGGCAAGAACGCGTGTAATGTGACCGTTTACAGGCGACTGAATCTCATTCTGCATTTTCATGGCTTCGAGTACAAGCAGGGGTTCACCGCGAAGCACACCCGTTCCTTCCCTGACAAGGACATCTATTATCTTTCCGGGCATGGGAGCCTTGATTAATTCCGATCCGGTTTTCCCCTTTGAAGTCTTGAGAACTTTCATCCGCCTCAGTGAGAAAGGAGTTTCTACAGTGAAAGTGTAGCTTATGTCATTGAAAAGAATCTCATAGCGGTTCTGCCGCGACCTCACGACATCCACCGGGTATTTCCTGTTCTTCCACAGTATATAGGTGCCGTACTTCTCATCTGATTTAAGTTTGACCTCATATCTTCTTTTTCCGATCCTGATAGTATGTTTCAGCGGGAGGGGGAATGAAAACCTCCTGTTTTCGGATGAAAGTGCATGAAGTTTTTTTATTTCAGGTTTATTTTCGTTCATGAACGCTGAGAATTTTAAAACTGATTTATTCTTTTATTCAGCAGCCAGGGGCTCATTTCACTGCCATTCTCATAATCAGGGCTGACGCTCTTTTCAGTGAGGTTTTCTTCTACAAACAGCTTTGTTGTAAGCCATGCTGCAAGCATCTCCTCATATTCGCTGTTCAGGTAGTATTTCTCAATATCCTTCTCAATAAAAGCCGTCGTGAAGGTCCCGGCAATAAACTTTGGATTTCTGACAAGCATCCTGAAGAAGGGGAGGGTTGTCTTCACACCTTTGATCCATACTTTGTCGAGTGCAAGTTTGCATTTTCTTATGGCGTCCTTTCTGTCGTTTCCTGTAATTATTAGTTTTGCTATCATCGAATCGTAGCTCGATACTATTGCCGATCCGGCCCTGACCCCCGTGTCGGTTCTTACATAAGGTTCCGACGGAAGGATGAGCTTCTCGATTTTCCCGGGATCGGGGGCAAATCCCGACTGCACATCTTCAGCGTTTATTCTGCATTCTATGGCCCATCCTTTTATCCTGACATCCTCCTGTTTGAATCCAAGTGTTTCACCGCGGGCAACACGGATCTGCTGTTCGATAAGATCAATTCCGGTAATCATTTCAGTAACCGGGTGTTCAACCTGTATCCGCGTGTTCATTTCCATAAAGTAGAAATTTCTTTCGGAGTCGAGAAGGAATTCAACAGTCCCGGCTGAGTAATAACCCACAGTACGGGCAATTCTGACAGCCATATCGCCCATTACATTTCTGAGATTTTCATCAAGGGCCGATGACGGAGCCTCCTCGAGCAGTTTCTGGTGCTTCCGCTGAATTGAGCACTCCCTTTCGCCAAGGTGAACGATGTTGCCTTTGGTATCGCCAACAATCTGAAATTCTATGTGCTTGGGATTCTCTATATATTTTTCTATGAAAACAGAGGGGTCGTTGAATGCTTTTTCTGCCTCCTTGCTGGCAATCAGGAACATTTTCTCCATCTCCTCCGGCTTTCTGACGATTCTCATTCCGCGACCGCCTCCTCCAGATGCAGCCTTTATGATGACAGGATAGCCTATGTGCTTTGCTACAACTGCGGCTTCTTCCTCGTTTCCTATATTTCCATTGCTCCCCATAGCCATGGGTATGCCCTGTTTCATGGCAAGTTCACGGGCGATGGTCTTGTTTCCCATCTTGTAGATTGCATCGGGTGAGGGGCCGACGAAAATGATTTTGTTGTCGATGCATTTCTGTGCGAAATAGGCATTTTCTGCAAGGAATCCGTAACCCGGATGGAGTGCATCTGATTTTGTTTCCAGTGCAATTTCAATCAGCCTGCCTATATTCAGAAATACCGGGATTTCCTCAGTCTCCCCTGTGTTGTCATAAACCACGTCGGCAAGTGAAAGGTACAAGGCATCCGGCTCGTTTGCATTCCTGATGACAACCGTTTCGATGTTCATCTTTCGTGCCGTGTTTATAATCCTTACCGCTATTTCCCCGCGGTTAGCAATGAATAATCGCTTGATCTTCATGTTTCAGGTATTATAAGGGCATATTGCCGTGTTTGCGGGCCGGAACCTTCACCCATTTGTTGCTAAGTGCGCTGAAAGCAGAAATTATCTTTTTTCGTGTAACGGCCGGATCGATCACCTCATCTATGTAACCCAGTTCATCAGCAATAAAGGGGTTGGCGATCTTGTCGCGGTACTTCTTCACCAGTTCCTTTTTCAGTTCCGCAGGATTTTCTGACTCTGCAAGCTCCCTGCGGTAAAGAATCGCAACCGCTCCGTCGGGTCCCATAACTGCAATTTCAGCGGTGGGCCAGGCGAAGCTGAAATCACCGCCGAGGCTCTTGCTGTTCATAACTATGAATGCTCCACCATAAGCTTTCCTGAGGATGACAGTTATCCTGGGGACAGTGGCTTCGCTGTATGCAAAGAGAAGTTTTGCCCCGTGCCGGATGATACCAGCGTGTTCCTGGTCCTTTCCCGGAAGGAACCCCGGAACATCCTCAAGTGTAAGTATCGGAATATTGAAGGCATCGCAGAACCTTATGAATCTGGCTCCCTTGGTTGACGAGTCAATATCCAGAACCCCTGCAAGCACCTTGGGCTGGTTGGCCACTATCCCTATTGTTTTTCCCTTGAGTCTGGCAAAGCCTGTGACAAGATTCGGGGCATAAAGCTCAGCAGTCTCGAAAAAGCTGTTTCTGTCAGCTATAAGGTTTATCACATCCTTAACATCATATGCCTTGTTGGGATCGTCGGGCACAATATCGCGAAGCTTTTCATTTATGTCGGGAGTAGTGCCGTCGTCAGGTACCAGAGGCGGGTTTTCAACATTGTTCGAAGGAAGGTATGCCAGAAACTTCTTCAGAGCCATGATTGTGTTTTCCTCATCCTCGTATATCATGTGGGCAACGCCGCTTTTTCGTCCGTGCACCTCTGCACCCCCGAGTTCCTCCGCAGTGATATCTTCATTAAGGACTTCCTTTACAACATTAGGCCCTGTAACGAACATGTAGCTTGACCTGTTGACCATAAACACGAAGTCGGTGAGCGCAGGAGAATAAACCGCTCCGCCGGCTGCAGGACCCATTATCACGCAAAGCTGGGGTATGATGCCTGAAGAATTTATTATGTTGTGAAATATTGCAGCATATCCGCTGAGGCTGGCCACTCCTTCCTGAATTCTGGCGCCGCCCGAATCCATCAGACCTATTATTGGAGTACCCATTTTGAGGGCCATTTCCTGTATCTTTGCAATCTTCTTTGCATGAACATGACCCAGTGAGCCGCCCATCACGGTAAAATCCTGTGCAAATCCAAAGACCAGTCTGCCGTTAATCTTGCCATGTCCGACAATTACGCCATCGCCATAGGTGCGTTCAACTTTTCCGAATTCAACCGGCTGGTTTGCCGGAGTGACGAAAGCATCAATCTCTTCAAAGGTGCCTGAGTCAAACAGGAGGTTTACGCGTTCCCTGGCCGTAAGCTTCCCTTTGGAATGCTGCTTTTCCGCCTGTTTCGGACCATACTGCTTTTTAAGAGCTTCCTGGCGTTCGGTGAATGCCTTGTAGTTTTTACCTGACAGATCCATAAATTATCAAATTTACATGACGCTGGCGGGAATAAACGGCCAGACCTCCTTTCCACGGCAATTCTGAGGGCTCAAAATTAGCCATAATCAGATTATTTCCAAATAATAATTTCGAACGGATAATTCTATGGTCTGTTAATTGATTAACAGACAGCAAATTAACATAAGATGTCTTTCGACTGCAGGACGCTTGTCTCTCAGGCCGACCTGGTAATTATTTCCTGCATCCTGCCGTACTGTTCTTCCATACTTTCAACAAGACGTATCTGAGCTCTTGTTCTTTGCAGATTATGGTGCTCGTGATGTATTTTGTAATAATTATCACCATCGAGGTAATCGGTGAGGAACCTTACTGCCTGGACAAATGTTATCAGAATGGGAGCAAAAGCAAGGTATTCCTTTTCCACCGCGTTCAGGGTATCCCTTGTTTCGGAGAGATACCCTTCGGCGTAGGCTTTGAAAAGGTTGATGTCCATCCTGATTTTTGACAGGTCTTTTTCGTCTTCGGCCGCAACATTGGCGGCTGTCCTGATTGCATCCCCGAAGTCGTAGTGAACATAGCCCGGCATAACTGTGTCAAGGTCTATTAAACACAATGCCCTGTCATTTTCATCAAGAAGTATATTATTGAATTTGGTGTCGTTGTGTGTAATTCTGAGTGGTATCTTGCCCTCTCTTCCAAGCCTTCGGATTATTGTTATTTTTTCAGCTCTTTCCCTGACGAATTCGATTTCACTTTTCAGGTTTGCAGCCCTCTTTACTTTATCGAGGGCAACGGCATTTTCGAACCATTCGAGGCGTTTCTCAGCATTGTGAAAATCGGGGATTGTCTCATGGAGAGGAGGTTCGGGCATATCGGCAAGCATGGCCTGGAACCGTCCCACGGCTCTTCCTCCTTCAAATGCCAGGGCGGGTGAGTCAACGATGTCATACGATCTGTGGTTTGTAATGAAGACGAGAAGTCTCCAGTATTTGCCCTCATCGTCGGTAATCCAGCTTTTGCCGTTCCTGGCGAGAATCATGTTAACGCATTCCCGTTTCGGGTCGGTTCCCGGCATATTCAGCAGCTTGCCCCTGATGTGATTTGTAACCCTTTCAATATTTTCCTGCAGTTCTGGTATTCTCCTGAAAATATTTGAATTGAGCCGCTGGAGAATATAATTGTCTTTCTCCTTTTCCTTTGTAGTTATAAGGAATGTATCATGAATATGTCCGCTACCGAAAGCTTCTGCCTTCTCAAAAGAACCTTCGGCAAGAAAAGAGCCGAATAATCCTCTGAGGTCACTCTTCATTTTTCAAACCGATTTTATAGCCTGCGAAAGCATAGAACATTATTACCAGGTAACAGGGGATGCAAAGCCAATAGGCGGCCTGAGTGGATGACAGGTCGGCAACCTTCCCGTAAATAAGCGGGATTACTGCTCCGCCGGCAATTGCCATGATGAGCATTGCGGAACCTGTTTTTGTGAATTTTCCAAGGCTGTTCAGTGCCAGGGGCCACATAGCCGGCCATACCAGGGAATTTGCCAGTCCCATCAGTGCCACGAACAACACTGTTACAGGCAGTACAAGTTCCAGGGGTTTTAGAGTAAGCAGGTCAATGAAAGGCATTGTAAACACCTTATCAGCAGGGGTTAGTAATGCTCCGAGGGAGAATATCACCCCGAGAATTGCACATATCTTAAGTGCATTCCCCTGTTTCAGGTATTTGGGGATCAAGGATATACCTACGACATAGCCGATTATCATGAATACCATCGTAAGGGAGGTGTAGTATTTGGCGGAATCCATTGAAATACCAAGCGACTGACCGTACCTGATTATAGTATCGCCTGCTATTACCTCCACTCCGACATAGAAGAAAAGGGCAGTCACACCGAGAATGAGGTGGGGAAACTGCCATATGCTTGTTTTTTTCTCATTGGCAACGCCTACGGCTTCATCTTCTGCATCCGTGTCTACATCGGGCAGATGAACAAATTTTATAAGAAGTCCCAGCAGAACAAGCACGACAGCCATTATTATATACGGTACAATAACACCTGTTGCCATTTCATCAAGCAGAAAAGCCCTCGATCCTGCATCGGCAGCCTGGGCAAGCTTCTCTTCAATGATATGGGAATCCTTCAGCAGTACACTGGCGAGTATAATAGGAGCAATTACACCGGCAAACTTATTGGCTATTCCCATTATGCTGATGCGTTTTGCAGCGCTTTCACGCGGTCCGATAATTGTAACATAAGGATTTACTGCAGTCTGAAGAAGTGCCAGTCCTGTTCCTTCAACAAACAGACCTGTGAGAAACAGACCATAGGTTCTTGTGAGCGCTGCCGGTATAAAAATAAGAGCACCAGCAGCCATTACCCAAAGCCCGGCCGACATCCCCATTTTGAATCCGATCTTTTTAAGAATAAGGGATGATGGAAGAGCCATCACGAAATACGAAATATAGAACGCACCTGTTACGAAATATGCCTGGAAATCGTTCAGCTCACAGGCAGTCCTGAGGAAGGGGATCAGTACTCCATTGAGCCAGGTGACAAACCCGAAGATGAAGAAGAAAAGGCCGATAATGGTAATCGCAAATACATAGTCCTTTCTGCTGATGTCGCTTGTAGAGTTGCTTGTAGACATAATTATGAATTTAGGTTAGGTTTTTTTCAGAATAGTCAAAACTAATCTTTTTTAATTTCGCTGCAAAGCAAAATTACTTTTCGATGGGATCGCGGCCCGATTTTTCCCTTGACCTGATACCAAGGTAACCCCCATGATGCCGTTTGGAATAGTCTTCGGGAGTGAATCCTATCTTTTCCATCATCAGCACAACCAGCGCATCGCCGATTGCAGTAAATACCGTTGTTGAAGTGGTGGGGGTGAGGCCGAGCGGACAGACCTCCGAAGGAGATCCTGTTGAAATGAAGTAATCGGATTTGATTGCCAGGGGGCTTTGTTCATTTCCTGTTATTACTATAACAGGCAGACCCGGGAACAGATTTTCCTTAAGATCGATCAGTTCAATTATCTCGCGTGTCTTGCCCGAATTTGAAATTACAAGCATTACATCGTTTTCCTGCAAGATCCCAAGGTCGCCGTGCTGAGCTTCGCTGGGATGAAGGAAAACTGCCGGAGTTCCCGTCGAACTGTATGTTGTGGCTATATTATTGGCTATTTGTCCTGCCTTTCCCATCCCGCTCGTTATCAGTTTGCCCCTTAGCTCATGCACATGCCTGAAAATGATTTCGGTAACCGCTTCGTATGCATCGTTTACCGGAATATTCCTGATTGCAGATGCTTCCCTCTCAAATATTGCAGCTATTTTATCCTTCATGTCCGTCAGAATTACGTCCAAAAGTACAAAAAAAACGTCTTGGTAAATTTCCTCAGGGGGTTTGTAAGATTATCCGGAATTTTAAGAAAAGAAATTCTATTTTTGTATACAAGCTCTAATTTTAACCTGATCTCCCGAAAAGCATGACCAGTTCTGACGCTTCACCGGAAAGTTCCGGTATTCGCGGATCAAAGCCCTACGTTGTAGCGACAGCATTTTTTGCATTACTGGCAATAGTAGGTTTTGCTCTTTACGGCCTTCCCTTTTTCTACGATTTTTTCATTAAGGAGTTCGGATGGTCCCGTACTGTTGTAACATCAGGGAATGCACTCGGGAAGCTCATTATTGCGCCGCTTTTCGGATTTCTGGCCGGCTGGCTTATCGACCGGTACGGACCCCGGAAACTGATGCTTGCCGGATCGCTTCTTGCCGGATCAGCCCTGATCGGTTTGAGCATGATGAATAACCTGGGCATGTTCTACTTCTTCTATATCCTTAATGCTCTCGGATATGTTTTCGGAGGTCCGCTTCCCTGCCAGGTGCTGATATCGAGGTGGTTTGAGAAGAACAGGGGCAAGGCAATGGGAATTGCCTATCTCGGTATAGGAACGGGCGGGGCTATTGTTCCCTTGATTTCAACAACACTTGAGAAGAACATCGGCTGGCATCTGGCACTTACGATGATAGGAGTAATGGTTATACTGTTCTCATTTCCCCTTGCATTTTTCTTAAAGGAGTCTCCCCGTAAACCTGTTGCCGAAACCAGGAAAGAACCTGATATTCCGGTGTCCAAAATACTGAAGAACAGGAATTTTTATCTTCTTGCAATAGGAAGCATGTGTTCAATAGGAGCTGTTGGAGGTGTAAACCAGCATCTTAAGCTGTACCTCAGGGATCAGGATTTCTCCCAGTCAAATTCAGCAACCATTATGTCGCTTGTACTGCTTTCAAGTCTGGCAGGCAGGGTGTTAATGGGGATGCTTGCCGACCTCTTCCCGAGGAAATATGTCATGATACTGATCTATATAATTGTAGGAGCATCTATTCCCCTGCTTCTGATGCCTGATTTCCCCGGAAGGCTGTACATATTTGCAGTTATTTTCGGGATTGGCCTTGGTGGTGATTATATGATAATTCCACTGATGGCGGGTGACCTGTTCGGTGTAAAAATGCTGGGCAGGGTAATGGGCATTATCCTTGTTGCCGATGGAATTGCTGAATCGCTCTCACCGATGATGGTTGGCGCCTTGTACAATGAGGCCCTTAGAAGCTATACATTTGGTTTTACAGTGCTTATTGCCATAGCACTTACAGGGGCGCTGATAGTATCATTTCTTCCCCGGCAGGGCACACTATCGGAAAATCAACCTAAACAATAAAACAATAACAATTATGAAGAAGCTTATTTCAGGACTGTTCATTTCGGCATGCTTGCTGGCATGTGGCGCATTATATGGCCAGATGCCCGAGCAGATGGTTAAAATAATTGTATCGCCCGATCATGAAGACTGGCAATACAGGACCGGGGAAAAGGCCAGTTTCACTATCCAGGTCTTCTATCATCAGAATCCTCTTAAGGGAGTTAAAGCATACTATGAGATAGGACCGGAAAAGATGGATCCGGTGAAAAGAGATTCGGTTATTTTGAACGGTAAACCGTTTGAAGTGAACGGAGGCACAATGTTATCACCTGGATTCCTCCGTTGCATTGTGACTGTTGCTTTTGAGGGACGGAGATACAGGGGGCTTGCCACTGCCGGTTTCAGTCCCCTGGCAATTCAGCCCACGGTGAAATACCCCGGCGATTTCAGGGCTTTCTGGGATGCAGCTAAAGCTGAGCTTGAAAAAGTTCCCATAAATCCAAGGATGACTCTGATGCCTGAGCGATGCACTGAAAACACCAATGTTTATCATGTAAGTATTCAGAATATTGGAAATTCGAGGATCTACGGAATTGTTTCAATCCCCAGAAAGGAAGGAAAATATCCGGCAATTCTTGAAGTTCCCGGGGCAGGGGTGAGGCCTTATTCGCCTGACCTTAACCTTGCTGAGCGCGGTGTTATAACATTCGTGATTGGAATTCACGGTGTTCCTGTGAATCTTGATCCGGGTGTTTATTTTGACCTTGGAAGCGGTGGTCTGAGAGAATACTGGACCAACAATATGGACAACCGCGACAGGTATTATTATAAAAGGGTATATCTGGGTTGTGTGAGGGCAAATGATTTCATTGCCTCTCTTCCCCAGTACGACGGATCAAGCCTGGCAGTCACCGGCGGAAGTCAGGGCGGCGCTCTTTCTATTATTACAGCCTCACTTGACCCGAGGGTAAAATATCTTGCCTCATTATATCCTGCACTGTCCGACGTTACGGGGTATTTGTCAGGAAGGGCAGGAGGATGGCCTCATTTCTTTGACAGAAATAATGTGAAGTATCATAATCTCAAGGAGAAGCTTGAAACAATACCATATTATGATGTGGTGAATTTTGCAAGGGAATTAAAGGCAACGGGAAATTACACATGGGGTTTCAATGACGAGACATGTCCTCCGACATCCATGTATGCTGCTTACAATGTAATAAATGCCCCCAAGGAACTTCATCTTGCTCTTGAGACAGGGCACTGGACATTCCAGGAGCAGAATATCCGTCTTCAGAACTGGCTGATTGATATGCTTAAGAAATAAGAAGATCTGTATTACCGAAGCGGTCACGCAGAATAAAAAAGAATTTTTTGATTAATGGTTGCTAATCAGGCTTCGAAAGGTTTATTCTTTTGACAGACGTCCCGTTTAACCGGTTTAATGATGTAAAAATGTCTCATTTTGAGGCACTTTGGAGTTATATTAATTTTGTTGTCTCAGCTTTATTTGATAATTTTGAAAGACAGATTGCTCACAGGTTTGGTAGTGCAGTTTGAAAACTGAATTTTGAAATGCGTATTATAATCACGGGGATTAAGGAGAAAATCAGGAGGCTTGCATCCGGATTCTTTCATAAGTATTCCGTACCCAGGTGGACCCTTTTCATGCATGATTTGATTTCGGTCTTTCTCGCCTTCCTTCTTTCATATTTGCTGAGGTACAATTTTGTTCCGGGTGATTTTCCTATGGAATGGGCTATTCTGCACGGTCTGATCACCTTATTTGTATATACTGTGTTTATTCTGTTGTTTCGCTCCTACGCGGGCCTAATACGCCATACGACACTGACCGACATCACGATGGTTTTTCTCACAACGTCAGTATCTGCAATCGTATTGGTGCTTTTTTCCCTTGTGAGTGAGAAGTTACATTTTGGAAAGTACTTCACGATACCCGTATCGATTCTACTTATACATTACGTACTGATAACAGTATATTTCTTTTACATGAGAATTGCGGTAAAGGTGTTGTTCCGGTTCGCGCATCATTCCTACAAGGGATTAAATAAGAGAGTACTTATCTACGGAGCGGGAGAGATGGGATTTGTAGTGAAGCGTGTTCTTGTAAGTGATCCCAGGGGAGGCTTCAGCGTCGTCGGTTTTATTGATGATAACAGGCAGCTTCAGGGAAAGAAGATCAATGACATTAGTGTATACACTTCGAATATCCTGAATCCGGGTTTTATAAATAATCACAGGATTCAAACTCTGGTTCTGGCTATTGCAAATCTTAGCCCCTCAAAAAAAAGCGATATAATACAAAAGGCCATATCCCTTAATATAGAAGTGCTTGAGACACCTGCACTGGACAAATGGTTAAACGGACAACTGGAGGTCCGTCAGCTGCAGAAGGTAAAGCTTGAGGATCTTCTTGGAAGAGAACCCATAAAGCTCAACCTTGATGCAATCAGAAAGGGATTGTCCAAAAAGACAATACTTGTTACCGGAGCCGCCGGGTCGATAGGGTCGGAGATTGTCCGCCAGCTTTCAAGATTCGGAACACAGAATGTAATTCTCGTTGATCAGGCAGAAACACCTGTATTTCACCTTGAAAATGAACTTAAAAAGAACTACGGGCACATGAAGTTCAAAGCAAGACTGGCCGATGTCACCAATATGGAAAAGATGGAGATGATCTTCTCGACTTATCGTCCGGAGGTTGTCTTTCATGCTGCAGCTTACAAGCATGTCCCTCTCATGGAGGCTAATCCACATGAAGCTTTGCGTGTCAATGTGGGAGGAACAAGAAATATGGTGGAGCTCTCTGTTAAGTACGGAGTTAAGAAATTTGTAATGATTTCCACAGATAAATCGGTCAATCCAACCAACATAATGGGGGCATCGAAGAGGGTCTGTGAAATGCTGGTACAGACAAAATCGATGAAGGATGGCGTAAAGACCAAGTTTGTAATTACAAGGTTCGGGAACGTGCTTGGATCAAACGGATCGGTAATCCCCCTGTTTAAAAGACAGATTGAGGAAGGCGGACCTGTTACAGTGACTCATCCCGATATTACACGTTATTTTATGACAATTCCTGAAGCATGTCAGCTTGTTCTTGAGGCTGGTTTTATGGGAAACGGAGGAGAAATTTTTGTGTTCGATATGGGCAAGCCGGTCAGGATTACAGATCTGGCAGTAAACATGATAAAACTATCCGGGCTTGAACCAGGCAAGGACATAAAAATAGAATATACAGGACTTAGGCCGGGAGAAAAGCTTTATGAGGAACTCCTTTCTCCCGAAGAGGAAATCCAGCCGACCCACCACGACAAAATCAAGATTGCAAAAGTCGACAGGAAGGACTATAAGACAGAGGTCCTGCATGTTATTGCATCTCTGAGAAATATTTATGGACTCAGCGACTTCGAAATAGTTGATTTCTTCGAACTCCTTGTTCCTGAATACAAAACGGCGAAGCAGGCGATGAACGGCAGCCTGGAAAAGAAAAACTAGAGATAAAAAAAGCGCCTTAGCTGGCGCTTTTTTGTGATCCCGACAGGATTCAAACCTGTAACCTTCTGATCCGTAGTCAGATGCTCTATTCAGTTAAGCTACGGGACCTCATTGTCAATTTCAGGTTGCAAATATAATAATTTTTTCTGCCTCTGTTA
>JAVEXG010000240.1:0-3307 GCA_034004115.1 Bacteroidales bacterium
TTAATATTTTCTGCGTGTCCAATTGCTGAAGCCAGATTCAGAACAGGTATTGACTGGCAAAATAAATAACAATGACCAGTTACAAAAAAAAGTAGAAATTGAATAAATAGCTTTTTCATCAGTATATCATTTTGATTTTAAAGGTCTGATGGAACCCACATGGTTGAAAATTATATACATACGTGTTTGTGTATTTGATCCATGTGGGTTTCATAATCTTCAATTTTTTAATCTAATAAACAGTTTTCAACTCCTCATATAAGCTGATCAAACAGCAGGCCTCAACTCACTCTATCAAATTTCGATTATTCAAAAATAAAAGTCAAGTTAATAACGATATTTTTAGTGAATGGAAGCATAGGCCTCATATCCAGCTCTTTCAGAGCTGTACGGTATGGGGGTGGCTGCTTACCTCCGGTTGCACCGGAGGTTATTCACATTAAGCCCCTGCCGTGGCTTCCGGTGAATGCCCCAAGCTCCTGCAGAGCTTTGTCTGCGCCTTGAACGGATCCGTTGGTTGCAGACCTACACTCCTTGACGACTTAATGCCGTCACGCCTTCACGCCCCATCTCCATCATTTCTTAAGCCTGACCAGTACAAGAACCGGATTATCCGTTTCCTTCAGGCTGTTTGCAAGCTTTTCAAGTTCTCTTTTCTTTTCGGGATAAGTTGGAACAGACTTTTCAAAGGTTTCTGAGGCAACATGAATCTTTAGTTTATATGGATCGAAAAAACCAATCACATATTCCTGTTCATTTTCAGCTAAATAGCTTACTGGCTGAAAATCAATCCCACCATCAAGATCATTAGTTATACCTCCGGACTCAAAATTTTCAACAAATGTTAAGAATGATTTCTTACTTTTTTTTTCAATCAAGGTTATGCTTCCCTTTCTATTATAGCTGTACCTTAACACGACAAAACGGTTTGTTTCAAATAAGGATCTAATTAGCATAAAATGAGTTATTACCTCTGATGGATCAAAATTTGATTTCGGCAATCTAAAATCACCTTGTCCAAACAGAAACGACGGTTTATAACTCAAATCTTTAGAAATAGAAAAAACTGTATCATTATAGGGATTCCAAAAGTATAACTTATTGTCGTATTTATAAGTAATACTACCTTCTAACCAATTACTTGAGAATTCCGGCATTGTTCTTTCTTTCCTTTCTCTCACTGTTCCCAGAGTATCAATAATTGTCCAATTATAATGTGAATCACCAAATTGAAGATAATGAGCTAAAAATAATCCGGAATTATAAAACTCTATAGCATCGATTCCGCTTGCCTGATCTTTTAAGTAAATGTCCCTGATATATAAACCATCCTTTGAATATACTTTAATCGTTGTACCTCTGTCCTTTATATAAACTGTCTCGCATACATCATCAACGGCAAATTTTGCACAGTATGTGTACTCCCCGGGCCCCACTCCTTTATTGCCTATTTTTCTGATCATTTCCCCGTAATGATTGAATTTTAACACATTTTCATCTGTGGATACTAAAATTGACTTATTTGTCATTTTGACTTGGTTAATAAATCTGATTTTAATACTATCATCTAATGGAATATATATGATATCATCTGCAATCTGTTTGAGCGTAACCTTATTTTCGACCAGAATAGTGGGATCAAATTTATAAAGCTTGTCCCGGGGAGATCTGCAAGAAAAAGCAAGAAAGAGAATAATAACCATAAAGAAATAGTTCATAGTTTAGATTTTTTATGGAATATATGAGACCATCAGGATGGAAGGTAAGCCTCCCAATTAAGCCTGGGAAAAATCATCCTTAATTAATACATACAATTCCATGTCCCTGACCATCCCATCACTCCACAATTATCAGTACAATCTGTTTGGTTCCAGGAAGCCATCAGCCCCATTGGTTGAGGAATTGGATCCCTACTCCAGCACATACAGTGACAATCACCATCTCCACCCCGAAGAACCAATAGTTCATTTTTTTTCATTATTTTCTCAGGATTGACTTTCAGTTTACCTAACTTTTTCATAATCGTAAGTTTAAATGTTATTAACTAATTTATTCATTTAAAACTGATTCAATTTTAGATCTTCCGGTTAATCAGGTTGTTATATTATCTTTGCCAGAGCGCTTCCCTAATTTGTTATGAAGGTCAGGAAGCCGTAGCATAAATAATTTCACCACCGGGCAATTTTGACAAATGACAGCTTCAGACCATAAATTTCAGCAATAAGATTGACATAGTTGCAATAAAAAGCCGGGAAAAAGTGGACAGAAGCTGACAGAATCTACCAGAATCTGCCAGAAGTGGACAGAAGTGGACACCAGCCTTTTTTTTGAGCGCTTATTTCAGGCAAAAGACTGAAATGGTTGAGTAACGGGCTAATTTCTTGTCGGCATTTGTTTCGGGCGACAAGATTCCTTCGCCCCGGGACCCCGGGATTCGCAATGACGGTGGTCATCTGGTGCATTTTGCAGCCCGGGTGCCCGAGACTCGGAATGACTTTACCCTTATGGCTAATTTGTATCCGGATCAGGCGTGACCCGGAATGACGGTTCATTTCTATAAACATGCCGCTCCAACGGAGCTTCACGAATTCACGCCTTCACGCCTTTATTCCATACCACACACACCGCAATATTAGTTCTTTAAGAAAGAGTATCCTCTTGTCAGAATTTTTTCTTACATTTGATTGTCGTCGCTTTTTAAAATACGTGCTTAGGGAATAATCATGAGTAGTTATAAGGACCTTGAGATCTACAGACTTGCCTATTCGCTGGCAGTCAAAATTCAAAGTGATTCACTAAAATTGCTTCATTTTGAAACCAATTACCAGGGAAGTCAGATAAGACAATCTTCGTAAAGGGTTAAGGATAGTTTTGTTGAAGGGTTAATCAGGAGAAAATATAAGGCCAAACAGCTATTCAAATAAATAATTGACCAAAATGAATATAATTAAGCAGATAGAAGAAAAAATTCTTACCATCGAAAATCAATTGGTAATGATCGATTCTGACGTAGCTTTATTGTACAATGTTGAAACGAAACGTATTAATGAAGCTGTCAAAAACAACCCTGATAAATTTCCGGTTGGATACATCATTGATGTTCCCGAAACTGAATGGTTGCAATTGAAGACGAAATTTTCGACTTCAATCAAAGGAGGGAAGACAAAACTTCCTAAAGCTTTTACCGAAAAAGGTTTATATATGCTTGCGACAATTTTGAAAGGTCCGGTCGCAACACAAACCACAATTGAAATTATTGAGACATTTGCCAGGATAAGAGAGTTTGGAAGGAATGTAAAGCAACTTT
>JAVEXG010000006.1:0-3521 GCA_034004115.1 Bacteroidales bacterium
AATGCTCGTCATAAATGCTGTGCGTAACAAAATCATTCACAGGTTATGTGCTGTTATTAAAAGAGGGTATGCATACCAGTCAGAAAATATTTTCAAAGAACGTTTGGTTTTGTCATAGAAATCTTTACGCCGTTACGCCGTTACGCCGTTACGCCTTTTTCGCCCTCAGATACTGCACCGGCCATTCCACATCTTCACCCAGGTCCCTGGCCGCATTAAGTGCGAAATATGGATTTCTGAGCAGCTCCTTTGCCAGAAGGACAAGATCGGCCTTCCCTTCCTGAAGAATTGATTCAGCCTGATCTGCCGTGGTTATAAAGCCTACCGCCCCGGTAAGAATTCCTGTTTTCCTGATCGCCTCTGAAAACGGGACCTGGTACCCCGGGGCCACAGGTATTTTTGCATCGTGAATATTGCCGCCTGATGAGCAATCTATAAGGTCGACACCCATATCTTTCAAAATGCCAGCCAGCTTAATACTCTCTTCAAGCGACCATCCTCCTTCGCTCCAGTCGGTAGCAGAGATACGGACAAATAGGGGATTGCCCGCCGGCCACTCCTTTCTCACAGCTTCAGTGACCTGGGTAAGTAAACGGATCCTGTTCTCAAACGAACCACCATACTCATCAGTCCTGTTGTTACTCAGAGGGGAAAGGAATTCATGCAAAAGATATCCGTGCGCACCATGAATTTCAATAGCCCTGAAGCCGGCGGCCAGAGCCCGGCCGGCGGCTGATGCAAAACCAGTGATCACCTTTTGTATACCTTCCCTGCTCAGCGGTTCAGGTGTTCTGTCGCCTGGCAGAAAGGGCATATCCCCCGGAGCAACAGTCTGCCATCCTCCATTCTGTTCATCAAGTTGCCTGCCTCCTTTCCATGGTACTGCACAGGAGGCTTTTCTCCCGGCATGGGCAATCTGTATCCCTGCAACGGCCCCCTGCGAATGGATAAACTTTGTAATCTTCCTTAATCCGTCTATATGCCGGTCGGTCCACAGGCCAAGATCGCCGGGAGTGATCCTTCCTTCCGGAGCAATTGCTGTGGCCTCGGCTATTACAAGTCCCACTCCGCCGACAGCCCTGGTTCCAAGATGAACAAGATGCCAGTCATTTGCATAACCATCAGTTGCCGTATACTGGCACATCGGGGAAGTGACTATCCTGTTTTTAAAAGTGATTTCTTTTATCGTCAGGGGAGAAAATAGTTTCGACATAATATGATTTTTTCGCAATCAGGGCGAAGATAATCAATTCAAACATTTATCATTTTCAGATGTTTATAAAGCTTTAGTAAATCTGTTTCAATTTATTTGATCTCACCTGCCTGTAAAGTACGGCATCTTTCTGCTGGCCTGTCTCATTAAATCGTCAACTAGTCTGGCCGGAGTACTCAGAGATGATGAAAGTTTGTGATCATAATTCCAGATCATTTTATTTGTTCCGGAATCATGAATGGATAACGATGCGGTCGCTTCGTTTGTGGGTCCCCAGACTCCTGCAATTATACCGACAGCAATTGCCGCTCCTTCCGACATTGGTTTTGTCAGAGAATAATTTGATGTTAAAATCCCATCGACTCCCAGTATCCGGCACATTTCATCCGGTGTAAATACTTTACCCTCATTATATCCAGCTTTTGAAAGAAGAGCAATAGTAGTCTCCACATCCTGGATATCAACGGAGATAGTCCCCTGCATCTTTCTTTTTAACATCCAGCTGTACATTTCCCGTTGAAAATTAACTGACTCGGCTTTTTGTTGTTCAATGAGTGCAGACCCGTCAACATTTTTCCTGGCTGCTATTGAGACTTTGGGAGGTGCAATTGCAATAACACTTTGATTCAGAGCCAGAGATTGCGCATCCGGTGCGTAGAAGATCTTTGCACAGCTTTGTAGTAAAAAAGCTGCAATAATGAGTAGAAAAACGGATTTTTTCATAGCCGATAGTTTTTAATTTAATAAGTAATTTGTTGTGAATATTAGCTATTCTGCTTTATTTTCATCTCTCTAAAAAACTCAATGTCACTGATTATCAATAATATTTACTACTACATTACCTTTTTTATGGTGTTTTTCGACATAGACATGCGCTTCTCTGATCTGTTCCAGCGTATATCTTCTGTCAATTACGGTCCTTAGTTTTCCGGATTCAATAATCCCCTTCAAAAACAATAAGTCATCCGGGTTTTTTTCGGGAGAACCGGTTACAGATACATACTTTCCATCTGGCTTTAAAATGTTTTTACAGGCTGATTTTGAAGTTTTTCCAACCGCATCAAATATAATATCATACTGTGCCTCTTTTTTTGTAATATCTTCCCTTGTATAATCAATAACGATATCTGATCCAAGTGATTTTACAAGATTTACGTTCGCCGTACTGCATACAGCAGTCACATTTGCCCCATAATACTTGCCTATCTGAACGGCAAATGTGCCGACACTTCCGGAAGCCCCATATATAAGAACTTTTTGTCCATTTGTTATACCTGCTTTTTTCAAAAATCCCAAGGCGGTAAGGCCACCTATCGGGACTGTTGCGGCTTCATCGAATGTCATATTTGAAGGTTTTATGGCAATTAGATCATTTTCCGGAAGGCATTTATATTCAGCATATGCTCCGAACGTTAATCCGCAGGAGGCAAAAACACTATCACCTTTTTTGAATATCCTGACTTTTGTGCCTGCTTCCTCAATAATCCCTGCTAATTCAAATCCCAGTATTTTCACCTTTTTGGGTTTGAATAAGCCATTAAAAAGCCTTGCAACGAATGGATCGGCTTTCCGCAAACGCCAGTCTCCTGCTGTTACAGTGGTAGCATAGATTTTTACAAGTACTTCATTTTCTTTGGGAGCTGGCTTAACGACATCTGTTAGTTCAAGAACATCCGGTGCTCCGTATTTTTCATAAATAACTGCTTTCATAAATCTCAGAATTATTATTTTTAGGAATGCACAAAATCTATGTTATGTTTCTTTATCAGTTCTTATCGTGGTATTTATTACTATGCCTTAACCGGATTTTCTCGTGTAATACAAACATTTTTGCAACGATAATGTTCATCACCCGCTTAACACAATTTGATAAAAAATTTGCATTTCGCCCTGAATTGGATTGGACTATTGAAACTGACACGTTTCATATGGCATCTTACCGAAAGGGCTTAAAGGCATAAGAATCTGGTTGCAACCTTAAATTGACGATTGTATCCGGCTTTACCGCAGGAGGCCTTTAAGAATATGTATAATAATATCCTGAGGACACAAAGCAAGTCATAACGGTAAGCAGGCAGACAGTAATCGCAAAATTTTGTAGATTTGACGATATCACTAAATTCAAATATCCCATGCTGAGAAAAGCCACTTTAGCCACTGCCACTTCATTATTGATCCTCTTTGCTTTAAATCTGTCTGCTCAGAATAATGCTCCTGAAACGGTACAAAAAACAAGTAAGCAAAAACTCCTCAAAACAGGAGATTTCAAAATTGCCGATGTTGGAAGTCCAGCAATTGCAGGCTCTGT
>JAVEXG010000006.1:3621-65983 GCA_034004115.1 Bacteroidales bacterium
GCAAAATTCCGGAATATAGGAGAATTTAGAAAGGCATTAGGGCGCTAGGGCGTGAAGGTGTTTAGGCCAAGAAGTTGGCAGTTGGCAGAATGCAGTTGGCAGTCAGTGAGAACTCCGGCGGAACAATGTGAAGGTCTCCGGTTCATTCAGATAAAACCTGTTTAGTTAGAAATGCATCAGAGATGACGGGCAATTTATTATTGTTAAATTATTAACAGTACAGGGTGAGGCCATCAGATAAACAGCTCACGAAGTCTGGTGGCATTCAGTCCAAATTCCTGAATAAATGACTTGCTGAAATAATTAGCGTCCCTGAACCCCACTTCATAGGCAATTTCGGAGACATTTCTGTTGGATTCAAGAAGAAGTTTTTTTGCTTTCTGCAGCCTGAAGTTACGGATAAATTCAGATGATGATCAGAAAAACAGTAGTTCCAACCTCGTAATAACTTGTCTCCGGATAGACTCTTCCAAGGTGAGTGCCTGTTCCGTTTATCAGCATCCTGCTTGCACAATTGTTGTTAGGATCGCTGGGGTCAATACCCGGAATCGGGAAAAGATAAAATTCGGATTCCATATCCGGAGCCGCGCACATTTCAGCCTTGAACGGTATTGGCACATTGGCCCTTTTATGGGCATCTTTCAGTTCAAAGCCATCAAGTCCTTCATCAAATACATCGTCTTTTGCACAACCTGCAAAAAGTAACATTCCAATCGCAAGAAAACCGATAAGTGTTTTCATGATCACCTCCTTTTTTAAGATTGATTAGTACAGTGATTAGCAATTACCAAAGTTAAATCCGGCCCGCAGGCTGATAGCTTTCTTTTTGTTTCAATGTTAGCACTATTGTTTCAGGAATATAATTTAACGTGAGGTTGAAATAGTATTAATATAACTGCATCAGAACATGTATAAACGGCTATCCCTGTCGTTCCGGCCGTATACATTTCGGGGAGCCCTCCTCCTATACTATCACCCTGGAATGCAGGGCTGATTCTGCAGTTTATACTAATTGCCCCGCGGGATCGTTAAACAAAACAGGGAACTCCTTACAGTCTGCCCCTGCCCGAAAGTCACAAATGAATATACAATGAAATACGCACTGTCAGTTCTGATTCTCTTTTGTTCATGCGCCCTGCCCGCACAGGATACTCTCAATATCGAAGGTAAAACATGGGTCGGATCCCTGAAGGACGGAAAAAGAAATGGCCTGTGGGAAGAGTACAGCATTGACACTCTCCTCTCCCGCGGCTGGTTCAGGAGTGATAATAAAGAGGGACAATGGGAATACTACGGCATCTCTCATTACGGTGATAATGAAATAATTGCCAGTGGCTCCTACAGGAACGGCATGAAAGAGGGAGAATGGACCCATTCCGGCGGCTATCAGTACTGGAAAGGAAATTATGTTCACGGGAAAAAAGAGGGGACATGGCTATACTATGATGCGGAGATTGATGATAACCTGATCATGAAGGGAAATTTCATTGGCGGGATTGCGGAAGGAGTCTTTGAATCCTACAATGAGGATGGCTCTGTGTCAGCCACAGGAAAGATGATCAAAGGCCAGCCTGCAGGGATCTGGCGCATATATAATCAGGACGGCACTCTCTCCGCCTGCGGCGAACTGCTTATCAATCCTGATACAGTCATCGTTAATTTCAATCTATGGGATCTGTCCAACGAAATCTACAGGATCGCACTCGACTGTGATCCGCTCTACAGTACAGAAGACAAAAACGGGGAATGGAAATATTACTGGGACGGCACGGCCCTGTCTGCAACCGGGGTATACAACAATGGCAAAAAAGAGGGTAAGTGGACTTCGTTTTACGATAACGGAAACATACAGTATACAGGCATTTACAGTGACGGGAAGAAGGAGGGCGAATGGAAGGGCTGGCACTATGACGGCAGTCTGAGGAGCATAGAGAGTTACGTCAACGGGCTGCTTCACGGGGAGTGCTCCTATTACGACGGTGAGCGGTGGTCTCTGGCTACAGGGGAATACTCCGCAGGAAACCGCTCAGGCGAATGGAGCCTCTGGTCAAAAGACTCTCTCCTGATGCAGAGAGCCCATTATGATGGTCTGCCAGATCAGTCTGACCCGAAACATCCTGCCCTGACATACGGTATGTCCGGGAACTATTGCGGGCTTGAGGAAGTGAAGTACGAGGTTGAATACATGTTCCGGAACAATAACCTGCCATCGGCAAACCGGCACGGCTTATGGGAGGTGTACCACCACAACGGCAAGCTTAAGGAACGGGGAGGCTATTCTCACGATAAGTATTCCGGCCGGTGGGATAAGTATGATGACACCGGCGAACTGACGTCAATCTTTCATTACAGGGACGGACAGAAGGATGGCGAATTTGTCGAGTTCAACTGGAATTATTCGCAAGTCTGGAGGATGGGAGTCTACAAAGATGGTAACAGAGCAGAATACCATGAATTTGAAAAAGGTGAGGGAATGACCAAGGAGGAGTACCTTCGGCAAAAGGATCTCTAGGCATAATCCGGCACCCGGACAGACAATAGTTCCCTCACTTTCTGCCTGTTTTGTGCGGTTTTTATGAACCCAAAGGAGTAACTGGCATACATCTAACACCCGCAGGGACAGATAGTGTCTTTATGATTTTTTCAAAACTATTTTTAACATAACCGGAAGTATACTGCCTTCTGTTTCAAATTTTAAATACCCGTTCTTATCACTTTTACAATTCAGGATTTTGTTTCCATTGCTTATTATGTAATCACTATCCGCTTCCGGAACATGAACTGTGTATGAAATTTTCCCCTTCTCATTCGTTGAATACTGACTCCATATAAATTCATCATCACTCCAATTTACTATTTCAAGCGAAAGATTTTCAGATGTCCGGGCTTTGAGCGAGAAATGATCATTTTTACCCTGAAAATATACAAGTTCATCCTTTTCGGAAAAAAAGCCGAAGTCGCTTCTTGATGATACTTTGAACTGCCTGGTTGAAATAAAATAATTATTGACAGACAATCCTATCCTTAATTTATCATGCCGGAAATTATAGTTTAACTCCGTGCCCGATAATTTACCAGGAAGGTGCGGATTTAACCAGAGCCGGTTATATAGAGGATTGATGCCATATATGGCTTTATACAGGCCCACCAGTGCCAGACTGTTACCCGATAGTATATCGTCACCTAAACCCTCCTGGTTAATCCGGCTGTATCGCTGGAATGCCAGACCGTCTTTTTCATACCGGCTCAGGACGTTTTCAACATATTTTAATGCAAGATCAGGCTTATAACCTGCATATGCTTCAACACCGATGCTTCCCCAGGACAGGAATATATCACCATTTTCATAATTGGGAAATGGAAATTGCCAGTCGTTCCCTTCTCCCACAGCATAGGGATATAAGCATATTGGCCAGAAGAAAAGGTTCTCCCTGCGCGTCTGCTCTTCAATTTTATCGAGAATGGCATTACGCATGATGGAGTCATCGCAAATGCCGTAAACAATTGCCATCAGATTCACGGGAACCACAAGATTGTCTCCATGAGGAGAATTATCCTTTTCAATCCAGTGTATGTACCATTTGTTTATACTGTTCCAGAAGCCACCCTCCTCTGTCGGCTTGTTAAAACTCTTTTTAAGTCCGGCTGCATAACCTGAATAATAGTCTGCTTTTTCAGGATCGTTTAATTGTCTTTCCACATCAGACCATAAGGTAAGTGCATAGTACAATTTGGCATTTACAAATGCATTCTCGTACGAAGCCCATATAATGTCTATCCAGTCACTTCCCCTTTTTGCAGACCTGGAGTCGGTACTCATTTCAACTAAATGATTGCCGTTGGAATCTCTTCTTAACAGATAGTCCAGGGCCTTTTCACATGTTAATTTGTGTTTTGAGACCCAGTTTAAATCGCCGGTGAGGTTATAGAGCTGGGACACGTTGGCAACAAAATCAGGATTTGAGTCCATCAGGTAACCCCATTGAGCCTCGTAAAAGCCTGATTTGGTAACTGTTCCCGGTATGGCATCTTCATCAAGATAAGCCCAGCGGGCCAACACCCTGCCGTCAGGCTGAATTGCATTATCGCGATAATAATCCAGACATTTTTTGTAGCCCTGCAGGTAGCTTTCATCGTTGATCCCGATGGCAAACTGGGCAATATACTGTTCGTGCAAACAAATCGGGCCATAGGGCGTATGCCAGCTATTACCGCCAAAAAGCTTATCATCAATAACCCCTATTCTTGCAATTGTGTTTAACACATTGGTTACCTGTTTCCCGTTTATACCTGTAAAGTCCCCCCTGTTGTATGCTTCATTATAGTTCAGACAGGACAGGGTGATTGTCTGAACATACCTTCCGGCCGGAGCAGTGAAAGAGTCCCACACATCGGTTTTTCCCCTGATAAACCTGCTCCGTTTTGCAGCTTCATAGCGCGATGTCAGTTCTTTGTCAGAGACAGCGATGTTATAGATCAGATGATCGTCGCTGGAACGGCTGTATTTCATTGCCACTTTCTTCCCCTGGGCCTCAACTGCAATTTTCAATGCGTTGCCCGTTGCACTGTTCCAGAAGATGGAGCAGTCGGAATGTACCCCGTAAGTGCACAGTTTCTCGTTAAAGAGATAAAACCATGCCAGGCCGCCATACCCGGTAAAAGCCGCATCCCAGGTGTTTATATTGTTGAAGGTAAAAGATGGAAATGCAGCTTCTTCAACAGCTAACGGTTTTGGGAAACTCCGTTTAATTGCAAACCTGATATCACTGCCGGTAATTATAAAATTCCAGTTTTCTGTTATTATCTCTTCATTATCGCCATATTCTATATTGCTGATTGTGACCGCGTTTTTACTTGTCTTGATTTTTGGTACAGAGTTGATTTTAAGGGTGGTGTATGTACTTGTTGAAGTTTTTACTGATGAGAAAATACCTTCCGGCCCGGAAATTACAGCCTGCCCGTTGATTTTTAAATCCGACACCACGCATTTTCCGTTATAATCAAGGGTGATCATAATTTCTCCGTTGCCAAAGACGAGTCTTTTATCAGACGGGTTGGTACTAATAATAATATCTCCGGCATAACAAACTGTTGAGGCTACAAGAAATACTGCCATTAATTCAAACCGGAGAAATTTCATGTTCATGTTCATATTGTTATGGGTCAATTTCACCTAATATCTCTGCGTGTTTTGTTCAACGTCAGGTCTTATCAATTTGAGTGCTTCATCCGTGTTTAAATATTCCGCTAAATCGCTTAATGAAATAACCTTGTAACTATGCGAACGAAGAAACTCCAGGTATTCCCGGAATAATTCCGGCGGAGTGTCTACCCAGGGATGTTCAATATCGGGAACTCCATGAATTGTAAGGACAACAATTTTCCCGTCTTTTGCCTGAGTAAAAGCATTCATGATCTGTTCCTTGTTCTTCGAGGTCATTGCCCAGCTTGGAACCAGCAGGGGATGATCAGCCAGCGGATCATACGGCCGGTCTCCTCCGGCCCGGGCGAAAATGAAACCTCTCTTCCCCAGATAATCAACAATAACAGAATCCAGACCATAACCCGGATAAGCAAAGGTCAAAGGTTTGGCTATTCCAATTGAATCGCATTTATCATCGATATACTTTAGCTGGTATTCAACTTTGTCAATTGATATTGCCGGCAGGTTAGGGTGATTTCTGGTGTGATTTGCAATCTCAAACCCCATTTTATCGAGTTCCTTTATTTGCCTCCAGTTCATATACCTGGATGTGTCGCTGAAATTGGGAGGAAACTCACAGACAAAAAATGTGGCTCCGAATCCGTATTCCTTAAGTAACGGAGCAACAAATGAATACTGGCTGGCTGTGGCATCATCGAAAGTAAAAACCACCAGTTTGTCAGGTATTCTTTTCCTGATAATCTGCGAACATCCGCTCAGAGTAAAACTTAAAAGTATCAGGGTGAAAACTACTTTTTTCATGCGAAAGTATAATCGGGTTTAAAGATCAAATAGCTTGTCCCGCACGAGGGGGAAATCCAAATTTAGTAATTATTCAAGTGCTGGTAGAAAAAATTAGCAGAGTTGCAATCAATTAAACGCTGGTGATGGATTGAGAAGGGTAAAGGCCAGCCTCCATTTGTATCTGATCTTGAAAAAAGCGCTCAATGTGATCATTTTTCCATAAGTTACCTGATAACCCTTTTGGACAGTCATTTGTTGATAATACATTCTGTATTCGTGCCAACCCGGGCTTCGAACGGGATTGAACTAAAATCCCTTCTTTGGAAAATTAATAATGTCCTCCCTGGGACCTGTATTCCGCTTATTCCTCTCTCCTGAACTGAACTTATAACTGAATTTCAACCAAAAAGGGAACGCCGGCAGCTTAATATCCCCCTGATTTTTCATCTTAAGGGATTCGGTATCTGTTTTATAGCCCTGGTATGTGAATGACTTCGCAAGAGGAAGAGCCGTTACTATTCCGGCTTTGAATCTTTTCAGGAATTCCTTTTCTGCTGAAATCATCCACAGGGGATCGCTGAAAAAATCTGACTGCATACTGATCACGGGACTTTTGTATTGAAACTGGAATGAAAGGGCAAAGTCATGCCTGAACGCAGCTATTGCTGAAAAACTCGTTTCAAAGACCATTTTTTGCCTTACAGCTATATTGTTCCACCTCACAGGCTCATTTAAGCTGGTATGCATATTATAAATCCTGAACCAGGGATTGACTGTGATAAGATTATTTATCCTGACTGATCCCGAAAACTGAACTCCATACCTGCTGATGTTCCCCATATTGGCAATCAGCGACTCAACATTACCATTCTCAAGAACAATTGCATACCTGTTTATTGATCTGTTTTCAACTTCATAGAATAAACCCGGAGAAATGAAATTAGTGCCTGAAGATCGCGACCATGATAGTTTAATCTTATGTGTGATTTCGCTTTCAAGATTATTATTGCCGGTACTGACGGAAAACGGATCGATAAAGCTTGCATAAGGATTTAGTTCATAGATATTAGGCCGGTAAGTGGTTGCATTATATGACAATTCTATAGTTTGTTTTTCCGTGAACTTACGGATTACGGATAGCTGCGGAAGAATTGTCACGCCCGAAAAAACTGTATTGCCTCCTGATCCTGTTGCTGATCTTTCTGCCCTTAATCCGCCAATAACAGTGTACTTAAGTCCATTCCTTGCAAGGGAGCAATAAGCAGCTAAAACATTCTCTCCATAAAGAAATCCTTCAGGCATCCTGTCCTTCATTTTCTGAATCCTGAATTTAAGACCTGCCTCGAATTTCAGCTTTTCTAAAAGGGGCAAGGTATAATCCAGGCGAAAACTAGCCGAATTCTGTAATGGTCTTATCAGGCTTGAGTACTTTTCCGGGTATTCATTCCAGGTGTTCACGGATGCATATTCTGTACCATTATAAGCTCTGAAATTGCTGTAATTCATTTCAGCAGTAAATTCTTTTCCCGGTTTGTCAAATCCATGCCTGTACCATATTGAGAAGTGGGAATTCAGGTTTCTGTCGGTATCATTTTTTGAATATTTCAGGATTTTCTCCCCTGACATTATATCCGAAGTTTGATATTCAACATCCCCGTCAAATTCACGTGAAAATGGGTTCATGAAGGAGTACATACTTAATTCGTTGTTTTTATTCAGCTTATAGTCGACTCCGAAGTGGAAGCTATTCGACTTGTCTTTTTGCCTGAACAGCTGGCCGGAACTCACCTCCCTTAATCCTGATTCACCTTCTGTCCTTTTGAAGTCTGTCCCGGCAATGTCAAAATAATAGAATGCTCCTGAGTAAGATACATTAAAATCGATCTTCCTTATTCTGAAGTCAGCGTTGAATTCAGGAAAGGAATAAACGAAGGATTTCAAGACAGGTATATCAGCAATGACATTGCCTTTCATCATTTCGCCTGTCTTTTCTTTCAGAATTATATTGATCAGTCCCGATACCGTTTCATCATATTTGCTCGACGGAACGTTCATAATCTCAACACGGTCGATCTTTTCCGGATCAAGCTGATTTATGAAGTTTTTATCCCTTTCCTTGCCGTCAATAAGCACCATTATCCCGGAATTACCGTTAAGGGAAATATTCTTCATCAGATCGATCTGAATGCCCGGTATATAACTGAGAAGATCGGTCCCCGTAGTCGAAATCCTGTAAATCTTTTCATTCATAAAGTAGGTTGTAGTACCGGCATCTTTTCTGGCTTTGACCCTTTCTCCGGCTACGGTGACTTCTTCAAGGAGAGCCATTTTTTGCTGCATAAGTATTTCACCCAGTTCGGTATCTGAACTCAGATCAATTACACGGGTTTCTTTTTCATAACCCAGGGCACTTATTTGCAGCTCGTACTTTCCCCGTTCAAGTGATCCTGTTTCAAAATTGCCATCTGGTCCGGCAGAACAACCTGCTACAAATGTTGCCTCGGTCCTCTTCCGGACAGCAACCGTACCAAACATCAGAGGCTCATGGTTCAGGCTATCCAACAATCTTCCCCTGATTACAAAATTTTTATTTTCCTGGCCAGATACAGAAGATAAAAATCCCAGAAGAAAGAATGTGAATGCCATTAGTTTTTTGCTCCATTTGCTTTGAATTAATTCTGCCATGATTTTCTTATTTGATTTAACATTTTTGAGAACACCATGGCAAATTGAATCAATAAGATTTCAGGCCACAAATAATTGGGATACATAACAATGATTTGTTGTGGAGTGAAATGAACAGGTTTTATCCTGGTATGAAAAGCAAGGATTTGTGATAAACGGCAATTATCACTGCCGGACTATCGAAAAGGCTTCATCGAATTTCCGGATGTTGTTTCTTGAAACAGGGATTATAAATTCAGTCCCTGAAAGCTTCAGCTGGTAACCCAGAATATTTCCCTGTTTGGTTTTAACTTTCTTAAGATTCACAACAAAAGCTCTGTGAGTCCTTATTATGAAAGGTAGTTCCGCTAATTGCTGTTCAATATTGCTTATCGAATTACGGATGATCTCTTTCTTCAGGTCATTGTTTTTCAAAATATAAAATACGACATAATTGCCATCCGATTCCGCATATATGAAATCGGCAGGATTAAAACTGAGTTCCTCTTTCTTGAGCTTTGAGCTGATCCTTATAACCTGTTCCTCCTGAGGATTTTTCTGTGTGGTCCTGATGTTGTATTTTACAATTGACTGGTCGGTTTCCGCAGACAGATATCTGTAGTTTAATGCAGAGAAAAAGACAAAAGGGAATAGTCCCAACAGAAATGACCTGCCTACAGAATCAAGGTATGTTTCTATATTAAGCCTTCCTGCCGGCGTTTCGATTAAAAATCCCATTAGGTATACTATGGTGCCAATTCCGGTCAGAATAAGAATGACAGAAACAATTTCCCGCAGAATTGTCCATTCCTTAATATCAGAAAACCATTTTACAAAATTCAGAATCCTTACGAAGAGCATTAACGCAAGCCCCGATCCGATGCTATAGACAGCCATGGTAATTTCAAAGCTCAGATGTGGTGATGCTTTGGTCTGGAGTGGTTTGTACAATAATATAAAAAAGAAACAGAATATTGCATTTATTATAGCTCCGGCAACCGGATTTTCAATCAGATAGTTGCGGGGAAATTTCTTATTCAGCCAGATAAGGCTCCGGTTTTTCATCGGATAAATTTATTAAGAATATCTTTCTAAAAAATAAGATCTGAGTTTGTTCATCCTTAAAAATCAGTGCCATCACAATTTTAAAGAAATCCATTACCTCCCGTTTGCCTGTGTCTCTTACGGAAAAGGAAATAGACCGGGATGCCTGCCAATATCAGGGAAAGACCAATCAGGGCTTCACGGGGCCTCGTAATGATTGTATTTATGAACAGCCCGGCACAGAAGAGCACAAATAATGCCGTTACAACCGGGTAACCCCAAGCTTTGTACGGCCGGTAAGCATCCGGCATCCTGCGGCGAAGTATGAAAACGCCCAGGGCCGCTGCACCGTAGAATATGTAAACGGCAAAGATGAGCATGTCGGTAAGCTGATCAAAGTTGCCTGACAAAACCAGCACCGAAGCCCATATTCCCTGCCATAGCAATGAGTTCCCCGGAACATTGCGGTTGTTTAGCTTCCCGATGCCTGAAAAGAAAAGCCTCTCCCGCGACATTGCATAATACGGCCTTGAGCCTGTCAGGATGCTTGCATTCAGACAGCCAAGTGTTGATACCAGAATCAGCAATGAAATGAAGAGTATGCCTTCTGATCCGCTGAGGCTCCTCACCATCTCGATCGCGGCAACCTGATTGCCTGCTTCATGCACCCGGACCAGGTCGGGGACCGACATTACTGCGAGGTAGGAATAATTGACCAGCAGGTAGATTATTGTTATTGCAAAAACTCCAATGATGATCCCTTTTGGAATATTACGCCGGGCATCCTTGATTTCTCCTCCTATAAACCCAGCCGAGACCCATCCCTGATAAGCCCAGAAAGCTGCCAGCATGGCCGTCATGAAGGATGAGACAGTAACCGAACCTTCCTTCATGCTGCTGATATCAAAGATCTCTGAAGGACTCCGGGAAGCATTGGTCAGGCCGGATACTACAATCACTGTCAGACCTGCACAGACAAGGAAGAACAGAACTTTGTTGACCCGGGCACCGCTCTTCAGTCCCGACATGTTGAGGAGTGTCAGCGCCATAATGAGCATAATTGCAGTAAGCTTGATGCCAAAATCCTGAAAAGGAAAGAAAACACCTCCAATGGAGACATTCTGCCATGCTGAAAATACCTCGGGCAGTTGAACAATGCTGTTGAGCGACTGGGTAAAGACGTATGCAAGCGAGGCGATTGTAGCAGTCTGGATGACCGTAAACAGGGACCATCCATACAGAAAAGAAAAGAAGCGGTTGTAGACTTTTTTAAGATAGACAAATTCTCCGCCCGTGTCAGCCAGCATGCCGGCCAGCTCGGCGTTGCTCAGGGCACCAAAAAGAGTGATCATTCCGGCCGCAGCCCATGCAATTAGTATCCACGTTGATGATTGCAGCCCGTCGGCCATGGGAGCAATCTTTTTGTAAACCCCTGAGCCAATTATGTTGGCAAAGACGAAAATTATTACATAACCCAGTCCGAGTGTCCTGGAAAGACTTCGCTGATTACTCATTGACACCTGTCATTCCGAAGTTTGAAGGACCAAATTAAGAAATAAGTTGAATCATTTTTTATTTGGTCAGTAAGATATTATCTTAAACTTAATCAGGCTTCCAGGTTAAAACCTCAAAACCTGGCTATGAATTCCAGTGTCAGCTTATCTGTATGGATAGGAAGACTGGATTTGAAATAATTCTCATAATTCAGACGGATCTCTGAATAGAATTGTCTTGGTTCAAAGCCCAGGTTGATCCCGACTGTCAGCCTGTCGGCGTCCACATTCTTTCTGAAAACCGATTTCCCGATTAAATCATACCTTATAACCGGGGTGATTAAATGAATCATTTTTCCTCTGCTTGGGAAATTATAGTATGAGTGAATGAAAAATCCGTCATCATTTCTTTTTACCGAAAGAGAATCATCCCACCTCCTTTTAATGTATTCGGATTCAATGAAGAATGTTCCGTTTGTGTACCTTATTTCACCACCAAGCATCGAGAGGTTCTTTTTCTCAGAATCATTTCCCTGATAAATATTCCCGGTTATTCTTATACCTTTTTCCGGCCCCAGGGTAAGCCGTCCGGCCAGATTGGGTTTTTCAATCCATTGCGGATTATTGTTTCCGGTACCATTTACTGCAGCAACCAGGATATTTACAGGTATTTGCCCCTCAATACCGTATTCAGCATAGAATCCTATATCGCGCATACCATCATTGATATATTTTGCAAGAAATGAACGGTTTGCAAAAAGATTTTCAGCAGGATTCCTCATATAGTCGGTGCTGAACGGGATTTTTTTCTGGCCAAGATAGAAACTAAGATTCCTGACCGGCATGAATTTTACATAAGCATCAAGCATTTTCATCCTGCCTTCATCAGAAAGATCGATTTCAATCTTGTATGACATGTTGCTGTTTATTTTCCCGGTAGCTCCGAATCTGGCATTCCTTACTTCAAACCTCATCAGGGAATTGTCCAGATCGAATTCCCCTTTTGTCTTCAGGATTCCAAAAATGTCGGGGATGTAATCCGTTCTTTTGTCAATGGTGTCCTGGGAAAATAATTTAAAACAGGCAGATGATATCAGCAAAAACAAGATTATCAGGCATTTCTTAAGTCTGAAATTGGATTTGATCAATATCACGGTTTAATGTTTTAATGAATAATTTTATGCCTTCAAAAATAACGAGTATCGGTTATGATTAAGAATATCGGGCGATTTTTTACTTCGCAAAACCCTGATTCGTCTGATTACTTAAAGAATCTTAAGAACATAAATCACAGATTTTTGGAGAAAGTGTAAATGATGTAAACAAATCCAGAAATTATGTAAAGGTTCTCAGTTTAAAGGATTGCACCTTTGTATCCAAATTAATATTTGTAACAACCAAAATATTTGGTATTATGATAAGTCCTGTATTCATAAAATAGTAAAATTCAATTAGTTAAATTAAAATCATTACATCATGGCAGTACTTAAAGTGATTGAAATAATGGCATCATCGCCTGAAGGCTGGGAAGATGCAACAGCGATTGCAGTCAAAACTGCAGGAGAATCTGTAAAGGGAATACGCTCGGTTTACATTCATCACCTTACCGCATTAGTGAAGGATAATAAAATCTCCGAATTCCGGGTCAATGCAAAAATCACTTTTGAGGTTCTGAAATCATAAGTAACGAGCGGTTGACCTTCAAACACAATCTGAAGAGTTCATTCAGTTAAGTGATGGATGAGTCTATGAAAGGAACTTATTTACCCGCAAATTTGATCAGCTCTGCATTAAACTTTAGAGTTTATTCCAGAAACATACTGTAACCGCTTTTTTCAATATCCTTAAATAGATAATATTATGAAGCGTAGCGTTAATAGTTTAATTGGTTACTCAATAGGTGCAACCAATGGTGAGATGGGAAAAGTAAAGGAGTTTTACTTTGATGATAAAACCTGGACCATCCGTTATCTGATTGTTGAAACAGGTAACTGGCTCTCTGGCCGCAAGGTGCTTATCTCGCCCGAGGCAGTATTAATCCCTGATTGGGAAAATGAAATCTTTCCGGTTAACCTTACTGAGGAACAAGTTAAGAATAGTCCGGAAATAGACACTGACAAGCCAGTCTCACACCAGGAGGAATTAAAATTGTACAGGCATTATCCCTGGACAAATTATTGGGGTGACGATACCCTTGGGTTAGGTGTGCCGCCGGTGTCAATGTTTCATGTATTGCAGACAGACGAAGACAATCCTGGAGATAAGGAATCAGATGACGACCCGCATTTACGTAGTACTAAAAAAGTAACGGGCTATAGTGTCATTGCTGCTGATGGCGAGATTGGGAATATAGAAGACTTTATAATTGACGACAGCAACTGGAAACTTGATTTTGTTATCGTTGATACCGGCCGTTGGTTTCCCGGGAAAAAAGTGATCATTTCGCCAAAATGGATAAAGGAAATAAAATGGGATACATCCACTGTAATTGTCAATGCTTCGGTAGATAATGTAAAAAATAGTCCTGAATTTGACCCGGACAAGCCAATAAGTGAAGTCTTTGAGTCAACACTTAATAATTATTATAATGGAATAATTTCCAACCATTAGTCAATATCCTGCATTACCGGCTCTTCCGGTTAATCATGTAACTTTTCATAATAATTGTGTCACTCTTATCAGGAGAGAATATCAGTTTGTATTTTTCCAGGTGTAAGCGTGTGGCCAGCTCGCTGTGGCTGAGGGGATAGATGTATGACATGCCCTGCAGCCGATTGCTTTTTCAGGGCTGGCAGCTCCGTGAACTTCAGCAAACTCTTCTGAATCGTTTTCACCTCTTGATGAATCATGGCAGACACCACAGCTTCCTATGGTTTTAATTTTTGAAGTAAAACCCTGGTATTGTTTCGACTGATAATTATCGGATGTTTCACTTGAGGGATACATTGCATGGGGACTTCCGTGACAAGCACTGCAATACATGCTGCCATGCCCCTGTGAATTACGGTATAATGCCAATCCGGTACTGACCCCGGTTACGTCCTCATGGCATGACGCACATGCCGGTTCTGATTCCCAAGGTATCCTTCCGGCGGCAATTGTTGCGGCAACATTTGCCATATCTCCATGGCATTCTATGCAATTACCATTATCTGAAGTATGAGCAAGGCTCCTGCTGCATTTGGTTATTGCCCCCGGATGACAATCATAGCATGATGCACCCCGTGATGAATGTGAACCGTGCAGAGCCTGCGATAAGTATTTCGCGGATCCGGTATTTATTCCAAGCGCCGGACTCGGATGGCATGATGCACAAAGAACCGGCTTGCTGGCTGCGGCTGAAAGGGTAGTCCCATGCTCGGAATCGTGCTCCGACAGGATATCATCAAAGGCATTTGCTCCATGGCATTTCGCGCAGTTAAGCTCATCCGATGTCGGGACGGTGGCTTTTGTCTCAGCAAGTATTTTTCCTGTTCCGTCCTTTACTGTTATTTCGGCTACCTGGTAAGGATTCCAGGTATTGTCGTCATTAACCGGCACGACAGGAATTCCTTCGGCAACAAAATAGTTGCCTGACGCTGTCATTTCCCCTGTCAGACCCTTTCCTTTCAGACCAATGTCATGGGCAGGGCTTGCACCAAATAGCTTATTTGCATTATCCCAGAATCCTCCATATGACCTTTTGTTGTATGATGTGCTGTTGCCCGTCAGCTTATACTCCACAGTGATTCCTGCCGTGACAATTTCAGGCGGAGAGCCCCTTTTGACAACCTGAACCATTACGTTGTTGTACGGAGGAAGTATAACAAGCTTGTCATAGCTTGGATTCAGACAATGCATCCCAAGGTCGTTCCATGCAAAAACCGACCAGACTCCTTCGGTATCTGTTGATCCGTCATCGGTTTTAGTGCAGGAAACCAAACCGGCTGATAAAACTATCAGCATGAAAAGAAATCCTGTAAGAGTTTTCATTCGGCTGAAGTTTTGTTAATAAATTAACAATCAAATTGATGGACCAGACGTCTTAAGCTAACCAGTTAATATTGCCTATATGAGTTTCGGATAATAAAATTAAACTAATTTATTTGAAACAAACGGAAAAAGGGACAACACAATTTTTCTTTCCGGGATGATATTAAGCATAAATCAGGATCATCTTCTGAAATTTGTTTCACACGGACAAGGTACCTGTCTGTGTTTTCCGGATTTATTTTGTGTGGCACAACTTGCCAGAGCCTGCAGGATCAATATAACCAAAAAGGTTTTTAATACAATTCCCTTCAACCGGTGGTGCTTACAGATCTCTTTAAAAGTCATATCAAAAATTGTCATTAAACCCAATCCTTCAGTCTGATTATAACTTATCCCTGCCAGTAATTATTGTATTTCACAGAATCACAGGAACTCCTGTATTTCATTCCAGTTTCATTTCCGGGATCATTTCAGAATTTAAGGCATTGATATTTCAATACATACCGGGAAATTTTGCTGATCCGGCATTTTTCACTAACTTTGCTGGCTTTCATGAATTTAAGAAAATCACAGAATCTTTATGGTATTTGAAAACTTGGGTCTGATCCCGGAATTGCTGGAATCAATTGAATATATGGGTTTCAGTGAAACCACACCTATACAGGAAAAAGCTATTCCAGTTATTATGGCCGGCAAAGACCTGATTGCTTCTGCACAGACAGGCACAGGGAAAACTGCAGCATTTCTGCTCCCTGTAATGAACGACATTTGCAGGAAACGTCCCGAGCATACCCACACACTGATACTGGTCCCGACCCGCGAGCTGGCGATACAGATCGATCAGCAGATACTTGGCCTGGCCTATACATTAAATATTACATCCATAGCTGTTTACGGAGGCGGAGACGGTAGCGGCTGGGAACAGGAGAAGGTTGCTCTTTCGAAGGGAGCCGACATGATTGTGGCTACACCCGGGCGCCTGATCTCACATCTTACCCAGGGCTATGTCAGATTTGACAAAATAGAGATGCTTGTGCTTGATGAAGCCGACCGCATGCTCGACATTGGATTCTATGACGATATCATGCTGATAATTTCTCATATCCCTGCAGCACGCCAGACTCTCATGTTCAGCGCAACCATTCCTTACAGGATCAGATCGCTGTCGAAGAAGATAATGAAAAATCCTGTTGAAATATCTCTTGAGATGTCGAAGCCTGCCGATGGTGTAATTCAGAGTGTATATCATCTGGATGAAAGCCAGAAAATACCCCTGATTAACACCCTTCTTGGTGAAAATCCCGATCACCAGAGCGTCCTGATATTCACCTCTACAAAAAAGAAAGTGTCTGATGTTGTCAGGGGATTGCGCTCCGGGAAATATCTGGTTGAAGGCATTTCATCGGCGCTTGAACAGAATGAAAGGGAAGAAATGCTTATAAGGTTCCGTTCGCGTCAGTGCCGTGTACTCGTTGCAACGGATGTTCTGAGCAGAGGGATTGATGTAAAGGATATCAATATGGTAATAAATTATGATGTCCCGTCAGATGCTGAGGATTATGTGCACCGTGTCGGACGTACTGCCCGCGCTGAAAAAACAGGTATTGCTGTGACACTCATTAACAGGTTAGATCAGACCAAAATGCAGAGGATAGAAAAACTGATCGGTTATAAAGTCAATATTGTCAGCCTCCCGGATTCTGTAGCCGGGGCAATTGTAAAAAACCGGGGAAGCAGGAGTTCAGTTTCGGATTCCGCGGGGGAAAAACCAGGAAACAGAAAGTATCACAAAAACAGGAGCCGGGGCGAATGGAATAAAAACAGCCCTAACAGGAAATTCATTAACAAGACCTGAACCGGCTTTATTGGCAAATAAAATTAGTTTGTGGGTATAATTGATGAGATAAAAAGAAGGCGGACTTTTGCCATCATTTCGCATCCCGATGCAGGCAAAACAACTCTTACAGAAAAGCTGCTTCTATTCGGCGGGGCTATCCATGTAGCAGGAGCTGTAAAAAATAACAAGATCAGGAAAACTGCTACGTCTGATTTCCTTGAGATAGAGAAACAGAGAGGAATCTCTGTGGCTACCTCTGTCATGAGTTTCGACTATAACGGGACAAAGATAAACATACTTGATACTCCGGGGCATAAGGACTTTGCCGAGGATACTTACCGTACCCTGACAGCTGTCGATAGTGTAATACTTGTCATTGACAGCGCGAAAGGGGTGGAAGAACAAACCCGGAGATTAATGGAAGTATGCCGCATGAGAGCAACTCCCGTAATGATTTTTGTCAACAAAATGGACAGGGAAGGCAAGGAGCCTTTCGAACTTCTGGAAGAGCTTGAAAAGGAACTGGAAATTGCTGTATCTCCGTTTACCTGGCCTGCAGGCAGGGGAAGTAATTTCAAGGGTGTTTACAATATTTTCAAAGAGAACATACAACTTTACACTCCTGAAAAGAGCAATATATCGGAACTTCTCATTGAAACCGGCAACATATCGGATCCTCAGCTCAAGGAATTTGTCGGAGAGAAAATATTAAGCCGCCTGTGGGAAGAAATTGATCTTGCTGCTGATCTGTACGAGCCTTTTCAGCTCAACCTTTATCTTGAAGGTTATCTTGCTCCTGTCTTCTTCGGGAGTGCCCTTAATAATACCGGCGTACTCGAGTTGCTTGAGACTTTTATTGAAATTGCCCCGTCTCCAACCAGGTCAGAAGCACATGAGCGGGTTGTCAGACCTGAAGAGCCTGATTTTACAGGGTACATTTTCAAGATCCATGCAAATCTCGATCCCAAGCATCGTAACAGGATGGCATTTATGAGAGTATGTTCCGGCGTTTTCCAGAGGAACAGCATATATTACCATCCCAGGTTAAAAAGGAAAATGCGGTTTTCTTCCTCTGCAGCATTTATAGCTAATTCAAGAAGCACCATAGACGAGGCATTTCCGGGTGATGTAATTGGTTTGTACGATACGGGATCGCTGAAAATAGGGGATACTCTTACCGAAGGTGAGCTTTTGCATTTTAAGGGAGTCCCCAATTTCGCACCGGAGTTATTGAGAGAGGTCATTAATCTTGACCCATCAAAGAGCAAGCAGCTTGAAAAAGGAATCAGGCAGCTGACAGATGAAGGACTTGCCCAGCTGTTTCTCCAGCAACCAGGAAACAGAAAAATAATCGGAACAGTTGGAGAGCTTCAGTTTGATGTGATAAAATTCAGACTTGAACATGAATACGGTGCTTCGTGTGATTTCCGTCTTCTTCCTTTTGTGAAGGCACTATGGTTTAATTTTGAGGATCCAAAGGAATTAAACGAGTTTCTTAAAAGGAAAGCCAGCTTTATAGCTTATGATAAGGAGAATGCACCTGTCTTTTTTGCGGATAGTGACTGGATGATTAAAGTAATTCAGGAGACATTTCCTTCAGTCAGGTTTCATAAAACCTCTGAAAGCTTCACAATCACCTGAGAAAGCCAGCCATTCAGGATCGGATTTTTTATTGAGGTAAAATCTCTTCACCAGCTTTGCCAATCATTTAAGATAGTCATTGAAATACCCGGCTATCTTTTCAAAAAGATGGACTCTTGCCTTGCCGGTCATGTTGTGCCCGGCACCCGGATAAACAAAATAATCGACCTGTTTCCCCTGCTTAATGCATTCATCGATGAATGAAAGACTGTTTTGCCATACCACTGTAGGATCGCTGGTACCGTGAATTATGAGCAACTTTCCCTCAAGATTACCAGCATGGTTTAAGAGAGAGGATTTCGTGTACCCATCCGGATTTTTCAATGGTGTATCCATATAACGTTCGCCGTACATCACCTCATACCATTTCCAGTCAATGACCGGTCCGCCTGCACAGGCAGTTTTAAATACCCCGGGATTGCGAAGCGTCAGATTTATTGTCATGAATCCTCCGTAACTCCAGCCATTCACGCCTATCCCGTCAGCATCAACATATCCGAGTGTTTTCAGATACCTGATTCCTGCCATCTGATCAGCCATCTCTGTTTCTCCGAGCTGCCTGTGAATTATGCTTTCAAATTCAAATCCCCTGTTAGATGAGCCACGGTTGTCGAGAGTGAATACCACATAACCCAGTTGTGCCATATAATTCAGGAAAAACCCGGCTCCGCCCGTCCACGACTTTGTTATCATCTGTGCATGAGGGCCTCCATATACATAAACAAACACCGGGTACTTAAGCGCAGGATCAAAGTTCACAGGTTTGATAAGACGGCACCAGAGATCGGTGACCCCGTCATCGGCCTTGATTGTGAATATCGACATCTCCCCGGTAAGGTATCCTTTGTACGGATCAGGATCTTCCAGCAGCGTTGAAATTTTCGCCCCTTTACTGTCGATCAGATAATATGCTCTTGCCATTTGCAGCCCGCTGAACACATCCAGGAAAAAATTCATATCTTCCGGAGCAACCATGTTGTGCACTCCTTCTCCGGATGTGATCTTTTCTGTTTTACCTGTCTTAATTTCAGTTCTGTAAAGATGCTTTTCAACCGGACTTTCCAGGGTAGATTCATAGAATACCGAACTGCCCTGCGGATCCGATCCGATAAGGTTCAACACTTCCCATTTTCCTTTTGTTATCTGCTTCAGGAGGTTGCCATCAGTGTCGTACTGGTAAAGATGATTCCAGCCGTCGCGGCGGCTTTGCCAGATGAATTTCGAATCGTCGTTCGGGAAGAAATACAGGTCATGCAAGGGCTCCACATATCTGTCGTTCCTTTCTTCAAACAGGGTTTTTATAAGCTTTCCCGTAACAGCATCATATTTATTCAAAATCAGATGGTTCTGGTCGCGGTTCAGTATCCCGGCATAAATGAACCGGCACGAAGGATCCCAGGTCACTGAAGTGATATACTGATTTTCCGGACCATCCGTCTGAAGGTAAACTGTCTCATTCTGCTGCGGATCATAAACACCCAGTTTCAGCTTCTCGCTTTTCATTCCTGCCATAGGGTATTTTATGGGTGAGGATTCTGCAATACGGCCTGAAATGTCAACAAGGGGGTAACCCGTAACCTCGCTCTGATCGATCCGGTAAAAAGCAATTTTTCTCCCGTCCGGGGACCAGTAAATACCTGCATTAATGCCGAATTCGTTCCGGGAAGGGATCTGGCCATAAACTATGTCTTTGTCCTCTCCGCCATTAACCTGAATGCTTTCTCCGTTTAAAGCAACATACAGGTTGTTCCCGACGGTCCAGGCAACGCTTAAACTCCTGCCGCTGAGCGTCACATTTTCTCCCGAAGCGTCAAATTCATTGACTTTTGTGAGTTTCGAGGCTGACATATCGTACAGGAAAATCCTGTTCTGAACCCTGAAATAAAAACTGTCCCTGCCAATCCACGAAATTGAAGGAAACTGCCGTAGTTCATTCTGCTTCAATTCCTTCATTTTTGAATTAAGTGTTTCAAGTTTCAGAATTGTATCAGCTTTTTCCGGATTTTTTACTGTTTTCTGGATCAGGCTAAGGTTTTCTATCCAGGTGAATGCGTCTTGCCCTGTCCTCCATGAAAGACCTGTTATTGATTTTGGAGAGAGCTCCCTGTTGAGGTAATCCGAGGCAGTAAATACTTTATCCTGTGCTGCAATATTGAGACCTAATGCAATGGATATCAGAATAGTAAATAGAGTTCTGGTCATATTTTCAGGTTTGTTTAAAGATAGGTATTTCTGAAATACGGGGCGTTGCCCCGCTCTAAATCATTACGCCCCTGACAGGATTACCTTTTTAGAACCGGCAATTACATTTAATGCTTTTGGTATAATTTTGACATTTACCGGGGCCAGACCCAGAACCTCGCCATCAGCCTGAATGTACATTTTATGATGAGAGTATATGTCTGCTTCTTTTATCTGATAGTATTCTTTTCTTAAGTACTTGTTTAACTTACCAGTTGTAAATGAGAATATTAACACAATTATATCCCACAGATTTTTTCTGTTTATCACAACCAGATCCAGGAAGCCGTCTCTTATGTTTGCCTTATCGGCTATTTCATATTCCCCTGCATAATATTTAATGTTTGCAATGATTACAAAATATCCTTTTGAGTCTGCTTTATGTTTGACATGAATCTCATGCCATTTGTATCTGAAAAGAAGTTTAATCATCCCGAATGGATATGCAAGTCTCCGCCATCTTTTCTTAAATCCGGGAGTCATGTCCTTAACAACCTGAGCAAAAGGCCCCACACCCAACATCATGGAAAAAAATCTGGATCCGTCACTCGTTTGTGCGTAACCTAAATCCATTTTTATCTTTTTGCCCTGAGTAATTAATTCTGCTGCCTCCTGCAGATTATCAGGTATTCCCAGCTCACAGGCCAGGACATTTGTAGAGCCAAAAGGAATAATTACCAGGGTGGCTTTTGAATTAGCCATACCATTAATAACTTCATTGATTGTTCCGTCACCACCCGCAGCAATAATCAAATCATACTTATCTCCTGAAGCTTTGGCTAACTCAGTCGCATGTTTGGGATATTTTGTGAATTCTATATCTAAATCTATCTTTTCTTTTTCGCACTTCTTTCTTACTTCTTCTGTAACGTCATCTTCTGTAATCCCCGGTTTGAATAATCCGGCTAATCTTGTTCCCAGTTTTTTCAAAGTCCATCTCAGCAGGGGAGGCATTTTTCTCTTCATTTTCCCGGAAGAGGGATTTATTATCAGTATGGCTTTCATATTTTAAGAAAATGCCTTCCGGTTAAAAAATATGTGGCAATAATTCATGCCGGAGCCAGGAATAAACAACTTGCATGCCGGTAATCTCTGAATTTATTTCAACTTGTTCATTCCATTCACATTTTTCTTCTCAATATTCCCGCCCATTTTCCTTTGTTTCATATCCTGCTTATGCTGATCATCCATCATGGTCCTGCGCATCAATGACATCATGCTTGTATCACTTTTGCATACCTCCATCATATCGGACATCATACTCTTCATCATACCCGGATTATCCTTCATCATTTTCATCATGGCCCCATGATTTTCCATCCTCATCATTTTCATCTTTTCATTTCCCTGCATCATCATCATGCAGTTTTTATTATTCATCATCGTTTCCATCATTTCTTTCGACATAATACTATCATTGGCGATGAAGTCCATAATTTCCTTTCTTGCATCAGCATCTGAAAGTAATTGTTTAATATCTGGTTTGGTCTGACCTGATACAAACAGGCTAAGGGTAAGTAAAACACTTACCAAAATGAATTTTTGCAGTGTTTTCATGATTATGAATTTTAGATAAATTTCAACTGAATAAAATTAAGTCAATCAGCACCGGGAATCTTTACACAATTTCCAGACAGATTTACATCATTCACATGTTTGATTATAATGGCTCCTTTTAGCGCCCGGCCCGCTGTCAGTCCGGCGCAATGGTTTGGAGAAAATAACAGAAATGGGGTTCGAACAGGTATTACAATCTGTCATGACCAGTTGGAAAACCTGTTAAAGGGGTAAAATACGCCGGCTAAGATTCCAATGCCGGCAGCTTAATCCTATTTGAGGAAAGAGTTTATGGAACTGATCAAAGAATCCCTGCTCAGAAAAATCAATGATACATGCGAACCTGCAGGCATAAACTTCACTGTTACATCCTTAAGTTCTGACTTGATCTTATTAATGCTGTTTGTTCTCCAAGGATCTGACCTGAGTCACCCCAGTCCAGGTAGTGAAGCTTTATCCTGTCGGTCCGGATAAAACCTTCCTTGTAAAGTGGTAAAGTCGGCATTTCAGTATTATTTTTGGCTTGATTACATGAAAAAAGCAGTATTAACAGACTGGTCAGTGAAATTTTCGCAATCACTTCCTTATTGATTTTTTACCTGTCTGATCAAATGTTCTGGTTCACAGAATAACATTTGACAGTAAAATATGTTTGAGAAGACTCGGATTACTTAAATCAGTGGCTATTACCACTTTCCTCCGGGAATGGTGGCATTTTATCTTTTCATCAGCCTGCCTGATAAACACCGGCGATAGGTGGCCATTTTAACTGGCAATATGAAATATTTTTCTGATTGCTTCAATATTCCGGGGATTCACAATATTCTTCGCTTCAGGCGTGTAAAGGAAATCTATTCTATCCTTGTGCCGTTCCACGATTTTTGATCTGACCATCTTTCCGAGACTGTTCAATTGTTTGTTATCCGTGTTGAAGGGCTCATCAAGGATTGCTATGGCTGACGGCAGCCACCTTGAGGGGAAGAGATCATCATATATACCTCCCCGTTCATACTGACTTATAACCTGTTCTATTGCAGTTAATGCAGATTCCGCAGAATTTGGTCCGTTCAGACTGATGTTGCTGCCTTTTGCCCATCTGATAAGTGCCTCAGCATTTGGTACAATCAGGGCAGTTGTATATTTATTCTGATTGTTGAACAGCATCGTCTGGTCAATTAAGGGTGATCTGTCAGTTATTGTCTCCTCGATTCCCTCAGGACTGTATTTTTCACCATCATCTGAAATCAGGAGACTTTTAAACCTTCCAAGGACAAACAGGAACCTGTCCTTGTCAACATACCCCATGTCACCGGTATAGAGCCATCCGTCGCGAATGGTTTCCCTGGTGGCTTTCTCATTTCTCCAGTATCCTTTCATAACGTTTTCGCCCCGGACAACAATCTCCCCTTTACTGCCAGGAGGCAATTCCCTGCCGTCTTCATCGCAAATCTTCAGATCCAGATTTTTTACTATAAAGCCTGATGATCCAAGCTTATAATTATTTTCCTTGTTGCCTGATATTACAGGAGAAGCTTCAGTGAGACCGTAGCCTTGCAGCATAGGTATCCCGATTGCAGCAAAGAATTTCTGTATCTCAATATCAAGCAACGCGGCTCCCCCAATGAAAAACCTGAGCCTTCTGCCAAAGCCGGACCTGATTTTCTTAAACAAAATATAATCATAAACCCTGTAGAGAGGTTTGAGGAATATCCTCATTCCCTTTCCTTTGTCCCACCCTGTACCGTTATACCTGTAGGCAATCTTTAAGGCGTGTCTGAAAAGCATCTCAGCAGCCGGACCTTTATCCCTGATCCCTTTTTCGATTGCCTTCCTGAAGTTTTTTGCCAGTGCCGGAGCACTGAACAGAAACACAGGTCTTATCTCCCTGATGTTTTCAGGGATGTGCTTCAGACTGTCAAGATAGGATTTGCCCGACTGAACTGCGGCCAGGCTTGCACCCACAGCCATCATTATATATATCCCCACCGTATGGGCGAAAGAGTGATCCCACGGCAGGATCAGAAGGGTTGACCACCATTCGGGGACATCAAACAGTGAAAGAGCCTGTTCAATATTTGCAGTATAGTTCCTGTGCGACAGTATTATCCCTTTGGGATCAGCTGTTGTTCCGGAAGTATAGCATATATTGACATAATCATCCGGTCCGATCGATTTTACGGTTTCAGTGAATTCTTTCAGATTATCACAGAGAAATTTCTCCCCTTGTTCCCTTACCTTTTCCATATAGATTTCATCCGTGGAATAACTATCTCTTGGATCCAGGAGGATTACTTTTTCAAGGTTAGCAAGACCCCCTTTTATGGAGTTGATTTTTTCATACTGAAGGCCTGAAACAATTACCCATCTGGACTCTGAATGTTCGAGTCTGAATTTAAGGTCAGCGCCCTCCTTTAGGAGGATTGAAAGCGGAACGCTTATAGCGCCGGCAATGATTATCCCGAGTTCGCTGATCACCCAGTCGGTACGCGATTCAGACAGTAATGCGATCCTGTCTCCCTTTTTTATCCCAAGTGCGATCAGACCGGCTGCAGTTTTAAAGGCCAGATCTTTTGTTTCTTTGAAGGTTGCAGCTTTATAGCTGTCAGTTTTTTTCTCGAGAAGATAGGGGTTATCAGGATACCTGGCTGCGCTGTTCTCCAGCAAATCGATAATTGTTGCCATCCCGGATTTTATTAGTTAACCAATCATAACATTCAAAGGTACACCCCGCACCGGGCAAAGTCAATTTTATTATCAGGGCTACGCTATTATCAAATAATGTGTTACAATCCGGAACAGAATCAGTAAGGATAGTTGGTTATGAAATCCATGCAGCCTGAACGGATTTTCAATCCTTAAGGTAGTATTTGATTCCGGCCCTTAATTTGGGTTTCTGATCGATATAGGGATTTCCCATCATCCATCCCTCTGTTTTATAGCCTGCAGTAAAATTCACCGAAAGACTTCTCCCGATATGGTAATCAGACATTATTTCAAGGGCTCCGCCGAATTTTCCGGACTGATCGAAAAATCCCTGGTTTTCGGGTTGAATCCAGAAGCTGAACGTTCCGCCAATTTCAATATTTTTGTTTAGAAACGGAGATAAGTTATATATACCATACTGGAAGCCGGGGAAATAGTTGTCCTTGTTATTATAATTGTGAATTACAATAAGCTGATTCAGTGATTTTATCTGAAAAGGAACATAAATCGCAATATCGTTCCCAAAATGAACCGGGCTGTATTGCATAAAAGCTAAAATCTGAAAGTCAGGGCTGACTTTTATCCTGTTAATGAGAAAAATGGCCGGATTTACAAAATTCAACATTGAAAGCTGCTTTTGTTTTTTCAGGTAGTCCTGACCTTCCGGCGACAGATCACTAAAGCCAATCCTTCTGTTAACTCCTTCCCCGTCAGGAAATAAATCCCGATCGGTATATGGGGTTTCAGGACTGAACATGTCATATATCCAGGCTGTCAGGTCGGCTCCTGCAAAATCGCGGAAAATCGGATTCACATCCTCATGCGGGGGAGCAATTACTTTCACGGAATCGCTGAGTGAACTTGCTGAAAATTTAAAATAATCCCAGACGTAATAAGCATTGTACAGATACAGGGGGTTCTTGTAAAAAGTCCGGGGGTGGAAAAAGTCTTCAACTACGTTAACCTGAGTAATGAAGCTCTCAGACTGAACTCCACTGACATATGAGTACAATAAATCATTAATGCTGTTAACCTTGAGTCCGCTCAAAACCTCATCGGACAGTCCATATACTGTTCCGTCCCAGCGATTGACTATCCAGTTACCGTTCTTAGCTGAAATGTCATTGACCCCAAGCACTGACCGGTGAAATTCTTCATGAGTGAATACACCCAGGGGAATGGGAAGTTCGCTTCCATAATAGCTGAAACCAAATCCCAGGAGGTATTTCAGGCCGGTATTTGCTATTTTGCCTCCAAATGTATTATCCCGGTTTTTTACAATTGCATTCCCGGCAGCATCAATCCCCCAGAAACTTAAATCATAAAGACTTGAGGATAATTCAGCGGATTGAATCAAAGACGGATATCTGCCGGCAGAATTCAGGTTCTGCGGAACATCCAGAAGCGAATAGGACAACCTGAGTTTATAAACTTCAGGGTTTTGGCCCAACAGTAGATTTGCTGAAAGCAAAAGAATTCCCGCAAAAATCAGCTTTTTCATTTATTTATGTTTTAGACAGGTTAATTATTCTTTCAGAGATTAGAGAAGGGGTAATTGCAGAATTTAAAATTAAGCTCCCATGGTGTCATTCCCCGGGAGCTTAATTTATTGTCTGGTGACGGATTAAGAATTGGTTACTGACCCTGGTGGAAATGCAGGTCGCGCAGGGCGATAATGTACTCGTTCCCGGTCCTGGAGTATGAGATCTCATAGCTTGTGGCGTACCATCCATCCCTCTTGTATGCAGCAGGTTGAGGTAACTCAGTTACCTCCTGCGGACGGGTAAGAAGGTAATCACGGGTCATCATAGGCTCCCAGAATACAAATTCTCCGTCATAGGAACCCCAGATGAATGTTTTTGTAAAAGTGGCTCCACCCAGTTCGGGGGATGCGCTGTCAAGCCAGTGCACTCCCATCTGCGGGACGAATCCCGGACCGCGGAAATACCTTTCCGGCACATATTCATCCGAGGGAAGATTTTCAAATTCAGCCACTTTATCGGGAAGCATCGCAAGACGCTCCTCGTCGGGAATTATGTAAAAGTGGACATCAAAATGAGGCAGATCGTAGATGCCTGGAGGTTCATGACCCTGCGGATTCCAGTCCAGCATCACAAAAGTGTAGAAGTTCTTCCCCCATTTCTTCGGAAGCTCCATAACCACCCCCGTCATCTCCTCCGGAAGGTTAGTCAGTGCCCCTGCAGAGATGGAAAGTCCGACCGAAGTTGGCTCACCATCACGGTTTTCGGTTACCCATGCCTGTGCACGACCGTTGCCGATGTGCCGGGCACTGCTGTAGAAGGTCCGTTCAGGATTGGCTTTGTTAACAACTGCCCGTTCCTTTTTGAGATCAACCCCGGATTCTGATAGAAATCCGTCATCTTTCTGACAAGCCTGAAAAAATACAAATACCCCGGCTGCCAGAAACAGCATAAGTCCTCTGCCAGATTTTTTCATGATTAAAGATTTAATTAATTCTTACTCTTATGGCTTTTCAGTTCTGCCCCGGTTTTGTTGTGGTTTTCCGGTTACACAAAGAATTTGAAACGTGTTTTTGACATATAAAAACAATATGGTTTCAAAAAAGTTCAAAGGAGTTTTAAGATGTGTCATTTAATATTTTTGACGAAAACGCCACTTTTCAACCAGTGGTTCATTATTATCGGATTTTACGTTTTGTTTATATTTGTACAAATTCCTTAAGTCATGAAAAATTCAATATCCATTATTCTTACGGTCATAATTTTTGGATTTTTATTTATCCAGAGTTCACCGGTTAACCAAAACAGACAGAAGAGCGGATCGATGTACCCCGCCGAAGTAAAAAAGGTAATTGATGGAAAATGCTACGAATGCCATAGTGTGAATGGCAAGTCGAGGGATGCAAAAAGTGCTCTTATGTGGGATAGTCTGCCAAATCTCCAGAAGGGCAAGCTTGTTGCGACCCTTGATGACATAATCGGGGTACTGAAAAAAAACAAAATGCCACCGGCGGGAGTTATTAAGGAGTATCCGGAAATGAGACTTTTGCCTCTGGAAAAACAGATTCTCCAGTCGTGGGCTGAATCCAAAGCTGACAGCCTTCTGAATTGAGGTTTTAGTCAATCCATATTATATTAGATGATGAAAGCAGTAAAAAAAATATTGATCGCTTTGGCGTTGGTGTTCATTGTCATACAGTTTATCCCGTCAGGAATTCCTGAAAATATTCCTGAGGATAAAAACAGCATTCTAAACAGCATCCTGGTATCAGGACCTGTTCGGGACCAGATAAAAAAATCCTGTTTTGACTGCCATTCAAACCAGGTTCAGTTTCCGTGGTATTCAAAGCTGGCTCCTTCATCATGGTTGCTTGCAAATCATATCCGTGAAGGAAAGTCACACTTGAACTTTTCCGAATGGGAAGCTTACAACAATCGTGAAAAAATAGGATTGCTCGAAGATATTAAGGATGAAGTGGGATCTGGCAGAATGCCGCTTAGATCATATCTGCTGATACACAGGGATGCAAAGTTGAATTCTGAAGAGATTTCAGCTTTGATTAAATGGGCAGATGAAACCACTGCTAGAATACTGGAATAATATGCCCGCCGGGTTTTTTAAGAGTTTTTGCTTTTGCTGGTTATTAAATTGCCTTTTATAGTTTTTATCCAGTCTCTTACATGCCATTGCTGGTGTCGTATTCTCCTGTGTTTCTTTGAGAAACGGATCCCGACAAAAAGCATCAGAAGAAATAAGACAGTGCCTGTTATCATAATGTGTAAGGTTCTTAATGTGTGTTGTCCGATATAATTGCAGCCGCCCCGGGCGTATGCAATACCCGCATCACTATAACGGGAATGGCTCATAAAAGCATACCTTCCGGTTAAAAGAAACCGGAAGAACTATTCTCTGAAGGTAGATTGAAAACTCAATTGGGGGGAGTGAATTCTGGACTATTCTTTTTCTTCACTCGTGTTTTTCTTTTCTCTCGCCAGCCTTTTTGTAATTGCTTCGTTATTATCCTTTGCTTGTTTATCCCTGACCAGGGAATATCTTTCCCTGCGTAATGCCGCAGCTTTTAAGCCCTCTTCCCTTCTCAGATCTTCTTCCTCGTTATCAGGAATATGTTCGGGTATTGTTAATTCATCTTTCATAATGTAAAGATACTCAAAAACCCAGCCAAAGTCAAGTAAATTCATCAAATAGACGCTAATACTTCAAAATCGGGACTTCCAGACTTAAAAAATTTAATGAAATGGTCGCAGCGACAAAAATCCTTCTGCGAAACTAATTTACAGAGTATTACCCGAACCGGTACATCCAGAGCAACTTTTTGGAAGTGTTTAGCCTTAAATATACCTTTGCATGAAACTCGCAACGCTTATGGTAATGCGTAAAAAAATACTTGACAATGTCAGAACTTATGTCGTGATAGCATTCGGACTGCTTGTAATATCTGTAGCCTGGACCGCCTTTCTTCTGCCTCACCAGATATCGGGCAGCGGCGTCTCGGGAATAGCTGCCATTGTCTTTTATGCCACAGGCATTCCCATGGGTTATACCTACTTCGCAATAAATGTTGTTCTGATTCTTTTTGCACTAAAGATCCTTGGAACAGGTTTCGGTATCAAAACAATTTACGGGGTGGTGCTGTCTGCCATAATGCTTACCGTTTTGCAACCGCTTATACCGGCTGCCGTGGTCCAGGAGAAATTCATGTCAGCCATAATCGGGGGTATGCTTTGCGGTACCGGACTTGGAATAATTTTTACACAGGGAGGCAGCACAGGGGGGACGGATATAATTGCCATGGTGGTAACCAAATACCGAAATATCAGTCCGGGAAGAGTCATCCTTCTCTGCGACGTGATTATAATCAGTTCCTCATATGTAGTCCTCACCAACCTGGCATCGGCACAAAGGATAGAGACCATGGTATATGGTTTTGTAACTATGGCAATACAGGCCTACACCCTTGACGCAATTCTGTCGGGCAACCGGCAGTCGGTTCAGATGTTGATTTTCTCAAGGCATTTCGACAAGATAGCCGATCAGATAACTTCCCAGATGCACAGGGGAGTTACAATTATCGACGGCACAGGCTGGTACACAAAGGAAAGCCAGAAAGTGATCATTACGCTTGTGAGAAAAAATGAAGCCAGCGATGTTTACAGGATCATAAAGAGTATCGACGACAAGGCTTTCATTACGGTAGCCAATGTAATGGGTGTCTATGGGAAGGGATTCGAAGAGCTTAAAAGATGATATCAGAATAAGCTTTCCTGTGCCGGTAGCACGGGTGACTATTATTTGTAAATTGACTCATTAGTATTGTTTCCAGGAATTCTTAACCTTCTTAACATTCAGGATAATGCAAAACAAATTACTTCTGTCATTGCTTTTATTGCTGCCCTTCGCGTCAGGAGAAGCCCAGTCAAGGTTTGACAATATTCTCTATGGCGTGGCCTATTATCACGAATATATGCCTTCAGACAGGCTTGATGAGGATGTCAGGCTGATGAAAGATGCCGGGATCTCCGTTGTACGTGTCGGAGAATCGACATGGAGCCTGTTTGAACCAAGGGAGGGTGAATTCGAATTTGCCTGGATGGACAGGATAATTGATAAAATGCATGTAGCCGGGATCAAAGTGATCCTCGGTACGCCTACCTATTCAATTCCTGCCTGGCTCTGGAACAAGCATCCTGAAGTGCTGCTCAGTTACCAGAAAGGCGACAGGGCCTGGTACGGCATCCGGCAGAATATGAATATAACCAGCCCTGCATACCTGTTCTATTGTGAACGGATTATCCGTAAAATGATGGAACATTATGCCAGTCACCCTGGAATAGCAGGTTTTCAGGTTGATAATGAAACTACCTCGCGGGATGTGAATAACTACGATTTCAACGTGGGCTTCAGAAGCTATCTTAAGAATAAATTCGGGACTCCCGAAAACCTGAATAAAATCTGGGGGCTCCAATACTGGGGAATGAACATCGACAGCTGGGATGAACTGGCACCCCGTGACGGTATTACAAACACGGGATACAAGCTTGAATGGGAACGTTTCAACAGGAAAGCCGTGGCGGATTTCCTGAAATGGCAGTCGCAGATCGTCCTCGAATACAAGAGGGATGACCAGTTTGTGATGCAGTGCTTTATGCCAGCTGTCCAGGATGTCGATCAGCTTGAAAGCTCAAAGTATATGGACATGTTGGCAGTGAATGTCTATCACGACCAGCAGGATCGATTAACAGGAAATGAAATTGCCTTTGCCGGTGATTACTTCCGTTCAGTAAAGAACGGGGTAAACTACCTTATCACCGAAACAAATGCACAAACAATCGGGTGGAACTCGAGGGTACAGCAGCCACCTTATCCCGGTCAGCTTCGCCAGAATGTCTACGCTCACCTTGGTTCAGGCGCCAACATGGTTGAATACTGGCACTGGCATTCAATTCATTACGGACAGGAAACCTACTGGAAGGGAGTGCTTTCCCACGACCTTCAGCCTAACCGGGCCTATGCCGAGGTCACGAAAACGGCACAGGAACTGAAGCTGATCGGCAAAAAGCTTGTCAATCTGAAAAAGCAAAACAGGGTGGCAATTCTGTTCAGTCACGATTCGAACGAAGCGCTCAATTTCATGCCCTTTGACCAGGGCGGATCGGCATGGGAAAACTCGGGGAATGATTTTTACAGGAATAATCTGGTGTCTCAGTTTCACAGGATCCTGTACCGGAACAACGTAGGTGTGGATTTCATTTTTCCCGAAAATGCCGATCTTAAAAAATATGACCTGGTTATTATCCCTTCTCTGTACATCGCGAGCGACGAGCTGCTGAAAGGGATCAGCGATTACGTAAAGAATGGCGGGCATGTGATCATGCAGTTCAAGTCGGGATTCTGTGATGAGAATTCAATGGTGCGGCCTGTTATGGCTCCCGGCCCGTTGAGGGAAGCATGCGGGTTTTACTATCAGGAGTTCACCAACTTCAGGTCAATGGAGCTAAAGGATGATCCCTTCGGTGTTGGTGCACAGGATAACAAAGTCAATACATGGGCAGAGTACCTTGTCTGCGACAAGGCGGAACCCCTTGCATTTTACGATCACCCTTATTTCGGGGAATATCCTGCCATAACCCGAAATACTTACGGCAAAGGCGGACTTTTGTATGAAGGCTGCATGGTTTCCGATGCGATTCAGCAGAAGATTATTCTGGATGAACTTGAAAAACTAAACCTTAAGACACCCGATCAGGAACTGCACTGGCCTTTAATAACCAAATCGGGAATCAATGATGAAAACAATATCATACATTACTATTACAACTATTCATCAGAATCCCTTGAGTTTGATTACCTGTATGAGGGAGGCAGGGAACTTATATCCGGAGAAGGGGTGAGTAAAGGGCAAAAATTGCAGATCGGTCCCTGGGATGTAATAATAATGGAAGAAATCGGTAATCGAAGAAGACAATAAAGGAGAAAGAAGGTAGAAACATTCAGGTTGGTATACGGAAAGCAGTTGTTGCTTCAATTTTTCATGCGTTTTTGGAGTGATAATCAGCAGCTCATATTAAGGCCGATGTGACCTTCTGGAAAGAAATATCCTTTTGAACACCACTTAATTGGCATAAATGCCGTAAATATGCCGTAGATAAACCATTCCATTTTCATATGTTCTGAAGTTAAATTTGAAATCAAATCAAATACTAAGAAAAAATGGAAACTATAGGAGAAAAAATCCTGGAGATAAGAAAAAGAAAAGGTCTGACTCAGGAAGAGCTGGCTGATCTTGCCGGAATTAATCTGAGAACTTTGCAGCGTATTGAAAAGAATGAAACCGAACCACGAGGGAACACTCTGAAAATACTGTGCCGCGTGCTGGAGATAAATATAGAAGATATTGTTGATTACGGGAAACAGGAAGATAACAGATACCTGTCATTCTTTCATTTGTCCGTTCGGTCCTTTTTGCTCATTCCTTTGGGGAACCTGATTATACCAAGTATCCTGTGGTTCACAAAGAGAGATAAGATAATTGGTTTGAACAGTCAGGGGGCTGACTTATTAAACTATCAGATAATATGGACATTGTTTTCGTCAGGATCATTGTTTGCCGGAATTATCATGAGTACTTCAGACCTTATGATGGGAACTCCACATCCACTGGATACTTCTTTTTTAAACCCCATCCTTTATTTTGTGGGTGCTTTGTATCTCTTAAACATTATCTATCCTGTAATAGTAAGTTTCCTTGTCAGAAAAAATAGTCAGAGAAGATATTATTTCCCTTTGATCAGGTTCATAAGATAATCACCGAACTAATAACTTACGTTGTAATTTATGTTTCCTGTTTTAAGCCGATTTTATGGGCCGGAAAAGGTAGCTGGGAGATACCTAAACCAAAAGAAAATTTTAATGTAAGAATAAGGTATCCCTATATGGGTCTTATGTAGTTGGTTTTATCCGGGAGGCTGAGCAGGAGCTACATTTCTCCAGACTTGCAGGCTGGTCTTCAATCCCGCAAGTCATCGGGAGCCACGATTTCGCCCGTTATAGGGGTGATTTCTTCCAGCCTTGAGGGCTGGCCTTCCAGTAGCCCGGCTCTCGCCCCGGGATAGTGGCAATAATACCAATCCGACCCCGGAGGGGTGGCCATCGGTTATAAAAGTCACGTCATGAGAGTTATATTTAAGTCAGCAACATATCAACCAACGCAAAAACAAATTGTATATATTATTGGAAGTCAACCCTTCCAGGGTTGTACATGTTGTGTGGTGCCCTTTACCCGGGGCGAGACCCGGGCTACTGGAAGTCGACACCCCAGGTGTCGGAAAAGAAAACCTTCCTTGCCCTCATTAAAATACACACTTTCTTAGCAAAATGATTTTTATAAGCTCCTCCTTCAGGTTCCAGGCAGTTTTTTTCTTCCTCCTCACTCGCTCTCACACCCGCACTTTTTCTGACGGAATCTCTGGCCTCAGTATTGTTAAATAAATGGTTGTCCGCTTTGCAAGCCGTCAAAGGGTCAAACAAGGTTATCCCGGGGAAATTCGGCGAAGGATGAATGGCGGATGTAAATGCTTGTACATGAACATTATATAGTAATGTTGAAACCTTATTTATGTTTTTATCATGGATAATACAATTTTTTGTCCGACAGCCTGATGTAATCATCCTCAGGAAAACTGCCGGGGTCGAGCGTCTGTTCAACTGAATCATTGTAGTCCTGCCAGCGGGAGTCCTCTATGGCAGTAACACGGATAATACCAACATTTGATAACTGGCTGCTTAAACTGAAGCCGGTGGAAATTGCCTGAAGTACTTCATCAGGTTTACCTGGTCGCCGGATATATCTTCTCCCCGCTTCAGGATACACTCCTGTCCCCTTGTCAGTTCAGAAAATACAGGAACTGATTCCTTGTTTTCAATGATTGCAAACCCCTGATAACCTGGCTGCCAGTTATCAGTATCAATTGTTGCAAGTACTTCTTCCAGGTCGTATTTTTCACGCTTGTCACATCCCCAAAGGAAAATAATTGAAACTATTGCGAATAATGATTACTGCACTGTTAGTTTCATGATTATACATATTGATTTCTAATCTGTCCTTTCAAATTTACAAGATTGTATTACAGCTTATAAAAAACTTTGTCTGCCGGATATCCAGCTCACAGCGGATCTGGTATTATTGTTCCCTGCCGGTTTTTGCCGGTTTGGGGAATGCAGGCGGCGCCATATCAACCTCTCCCTCCTGCTCCAGAAGCTTAAGGGCTTCCCTGACAGCTCTTTCGAGCTGGGGATCCAATCCCTTTGACAGGGAAACGGCATCCTGCCTTATTTCAATGTCGGGAGGAACACCTTCGTTCTCGGCGATCCATTTTCTGCCGATTGGATCATAAACTGCATTGTCAGGTGCGGTTAAGGTACCTCCGTCGACCATGGAATAATGTACTGACGATTTTACAAGCCCGCCCCAGGTTCGCATTCCAATCAGCGGTCCGATCTTCTGATGACGGAATACCCAGGGAAAGAAGTCTCCTCCTGAACCTGACATCTCATTTATCAGAAGCACTTTAGGGCCAAGGATACCTGCAGGGAGACGAAACGGATTTCCTCCGGGAGCTTCATTGGTTATTGCTGCCCTGAGACTGCGGTTCATAAGGTCAACCATGTAATCGTCAAGCAGACCGCCTCCGTTGAACCGCTCATCGATCACTGCCCCCTTCTTGTCCTGCTGCGCAAAGAAATACCTGTTGAATGAAACGAAACCTGCACCGCTTGTATTTGGTATCCATACATACGCAAGGTTTCCATCCGAAAGCTTATCTACCATTCGCCGGTTATCTTCAACCCAGGCCCTCTGCTTCAAACCTGATTCACTCGAGACCGGTTTTACAACTTCCTTCCATGATCCGCTGAAAGCAGGCTCCTTGTTTATGTGAAGAGTTGTCTGCACATCAAGCGTACCCTCAAGGTACTGAAACGGATCATCACCGGAAGTAAGTTCCCTGCCGTTAATGCCGACAAGATAATAGCCTTCCCTGATGTTCATTCCCGGACGGTCGAGCGGTGCCGTTAATTCAGGGTTCCAGCTTTCAGAAGTATAAATCCTGCTTATCTTCCAGTAATTGTGCTCAGCCACAAGGTCTGCTCCAAGCAGTCCGCACGAAGCTACGTCAGTCTCCGGATAATCGCCTCCGCCAACAAAGCTGTGACCGACTGAAAGTTCACCGTTCATCTGGTCGAGAACATATGTAAGATCTGCCCTGTGCCTTACAAACGGGATCAACGGAGCATACCTGTCATGTACCTCATTCCAGTTGCGGCCATGCAGTCCCGGATCGTAGAAATAATCTCTTTCATACCTCCATGCTTCTTCAAAGATCTGTTTCCATTCTGCAAGCCTGTCGAGCTGCATCTTTAAGCTTATCTTGACCGGTTTGGCATCACTGCCCGAAGCTGAGGCAGTGTTCATTATTTTCCAGTCGCTTCCTGCCCTCGCCAGCATCTTGCTTCCATCGCTCGAAACCGAAACCTGGCTTGCACCGCTGATGAATTCCTTTTTTTCCTGTTTTTCAAGCGTATATTTCTGCAGTACCAGTCCTGAAACCCCTTCTTTCTGTTCCCCAACGAAAACCGTTCCGGACGGGCCGCTGATGGTCAGCCTGAAATTGCCCCTCATCTCCGGAAGTGTAATTGTTCTTCTTTCAATATTGCTAAAATCAATAACAACCTCCACTGGCACTTTGCCGGCAGTTTTGGTTGTATCCTTCTCCTCTTTCTTTGGTGTCACTTTGGTTTTAGTTGCTTTTTTTGCATCCTCCGTTTTATTCTCTGTCCCTGGAGCGGCTGATTCTTCATCACTTTTTGGTTTGAATGGGGAACTGTCATCCTTTTTGAGGTTAATGATATACGCTCCGTAGTCAGGATCGGACGTGATTGCACTTGTATTGGCCCATCCTGATCCGAGGGCAAGGTTGGTGCTTGCCAGGAAATACATGTGACGACCGTCCCTGTCCCAGGCCGGCGAAAATGAATCAGCGAAGGAATTGGTCATTGCATAAATACTGTCATTTTTTACTGACCATACTTTTATCTGTCTGAAGTGGTTCGATCCGGTCTTTGTATAAGCCAGCCACTTTGAATCATGAGACCAGGCAAGTCCCATATCTCCTCTTTCTGTATTGACACCACCGGTATCGGCTGTTCTGACAGTGCCCTTTTCAATATCAACTATCCTGATCCTGACCTTGTCATCCACAAATGCAATCATCTTTCCGTCGGGTGACCACTTCGACTCCCATGCCATTTTTGATTCGCCAATCGAAATACTTCTGGGTTTTGTCATCCCATCCTGGGAAGCAATAAGAAGAGCATATCCCTGCCCGCCTGAATCAGAGAACCATGCAATGTCGTTTCCCTTCGGAGACCATACTGGTGCATGATCGGCTGCGCCTGATGAGTTAGTGATATTCCTTGAGTCCCCGTTTTCGGCCGGGATAGTAAATATCTCACCCCTTGCTTCCATAAGGATCCTTTTGCCCGTAGGGGAAAGAGAGGCATTGGTCGCTCTCCTGGTAACATCTTCCCATTTGGTTTCAGCCCATGGGAAATCGGCATTTATTGCCAGGCTTAACTGTTTTGAATCTTTTGAATCCAGGTCATAAATGTGAAGATACCCTTCGCGTTCAAATGCTAGCTTGCTGCCAGATCCATCAAACCATTTGATCTCCGAGCCGGTATACCGGGTTACCTGTTCAAGTTCTCCTGACGAAGGATCATATGCCCAGATGTTTGATGTATTATCACGGTCTGAAAGGAAATATATTTTGTTGCCAAGCCACAGCGACCTGATATCCATTGTTGATTCATTGGGAAGAAGCTTTTCGGACTGGTCGGAAAGATCCAGTATAATCAGCGGGGTGTTCTGTCCGCCCCGGTAATTGCGCCATTCCACATCCCAGCGCTGGATCCTGTCGATTACGATCCGTTTTCCGTCGGGAGAAAAAGATCCGTCAGAAGCCCATTGCTGAGATACCGGCGAGGAAGGCCCTCCTTCGACCGATACTGTCCATAGCCTGGCAAATGAAGTCGGGGGATTGTCCCTCGAAGTTGAATAAAGCACCCTGCTGCCATCGGGCGACCAGCCGCAGACAGTCGCAGCAGCAGGATACCATGTCAGTCTTTTTGGTGAACCTCCGGCGGAAGGAACTATATAGACAGATTGTACCCCCGAACGGTTTGAGCTGAAAGCGATCCATTGGCCGTCGGGCGAAAAACATGGGTTGCTTTCGACTGCAGGTGTGCTCGTAAGCCGGAGGATCTTTTGTCCCTCAAAATCTGAAACCCATATCTCACCTCCATAGGCAAAGGCAATATTATCCTGGCTTATTGAAGGCTGACGGAGTAATCGTGTGCCCTGGGAATGTATTTCTGTTGCAGTAAAAATAATAAATACCAATACCGGCAGAAATTGCACAAGACACTTTCCGCAAAATAGTCGGGAAAGGAATAACTGCCGCAGACAGTTTTTGATACTATGCTTATTCATTTGAAATGGAATTATGTAATAATGAAGGAATTTGAATAGGATGAATTCTCCGGATGGTCATTTTTTTCATAGAAGAAACCAAAGTTACATTATAGGCAGGAATATGACAAAAAATATACGGGATGTCGGAATAAATTACGTTTAGCACCGGAACTCACAGGAAATCCGTGGATTGTCCTGGGTCTTTTCGTAATTTATGCGATTCATTTTATAACAGCGTAATTCCGGAATACCTGCTGGTGTTTTTTCAGCCTTTCTCATTTTATTCAATTCACTCAGGTAACAAGATTGAACAATGGACGATTTACATTATTTTTTGCACTCACAAATGCTTAATTTTATATGAATTTGTAAGCCGTAAGTTTACAAAGGGCTGTTACATTATTTGTCACATAATCACAGAAATATCCGCCCATGAAACTGAAAAAACTCTTTACCCTGACTATTTTGATCCCGGCTTCCTCCCTGCTGCTTGCCCAATCATCCGGGAAGAAAAGCGAATCAGTCTACTCTCATAAACCCAATGATACTGAAGCCGTTTTTTTCACTCCCGGGGAATTCAATTTCAAAGCCGACGGAAAAACGGATGTCTCCGATCAGCTGCAGGCCGCCGTCAACAAGGTGAAGACGGAAAAGAATTTCGGAATTGTCTTCCTTCCCGAAGGCAGATACCTGATAAGCAAAACCATTTATATCCCGCCTGCTGTCCGGCTGATAGGATATGGGAGGGAAAGACCTGAAATTATGCTTGCACGCAGCTCCCCGGGATTTCAGATTCCCGATCCCGAAAGCCCGTACCCGGAAAAATACATGATCTTCTTCACCGGAAGCCTGGTGACCGAAGGAAGACAACCCGGCGATGCGGGAGCAGGAACTTTCTACAGCGCAATCTCGAACATAAATCTCAGAATTGAGGACGGCAATCCAATCGCCGTGGCCCTCAGGACACACTATGCCCAGCATGGTTTTGTAAGCCATATGAACATAAACATCGGCAAGGGTAAAGCAGGCATTTCGGAAATTGGTAATGAACTTGAGGATGTAAAATTCTTCGGGGGCGATTACGGAATAATAGCCGGACAAACTTCACCGAGCTGGCCCGTGGCAATGGTCGATACTTACTTTGAAGGTCAGCGCAAAGCGGCAATCCAATGCCAGAACACGGGATTTGCTATTGTTAACATGCATGCCAGGAATGTCCCGGCGGCTGTGGAGATAAGGGAAAATGATACCGACAGACTGTTCATGGAAGATTGCATTTTTGACAATGTAAAGGATGCTGCCATAATTGTAAGCAGGGAACAGCATGCCCTTACCCAGGTTAATCTGATTAATGTGGTTTGCAGGAATGTACCGGTGCTGGCTCTAATGCGTCAGAGCGGTGAAAAAATCGAGCCGGGAATGAAAATGTACCGGGTGAAGGATTTTACTTACGGCCTGGTTATGAAGGACATGGAAACGGGGTCTGAATACATGAATATAAAGTATTTTGAACCCCTTAACTCATTTCCTGCTTCATCCGGACGGAAAATCCCTTCCCTTCCCCCTATGGAGACCTGGGTGAACATCAGGGAACTGGGTGCCTTAGGAGATGGAGTGACAGACGATACCAGAGTATTTGAGGAAGCAATTGCAAACCACAGAAGCATATATGTTCCCCAGGGATGGTATCACATCACCCGAACGCTTAAAATGAGGCCCGGCACTGCTCTTATCGGACTTCATCCCATGGGTACCCAGTTCATATTGAACGAAAGCGAACCTTCATTCAGCGGATTCGGAGGTCCGGTTCCCATCATTGAATCGTCTGAAGGAGGAGATGATATCCTCAACGGTATCGGATTGAATACAGGAGGGATTAACTATCGAGCCGTGGGATGCAAATGGATGGCGGGTGAAAATTCCTTTATGAATGATATAAAATTCGTGGGTGGTCATGGCACCATGAGAAAACCGGCAGCTGCTTCCGAAGCCGGGAGCCAGGGACAGCAGAACCGAACAGGTCAGCAGGGGAGGCCGGGCGGAGCTCTCCGGGGAGCCCTTGCTTTCGGCATGGGACCAAGGGCGGCAAGTTCACCTGACAACCCGGTCAGCGAACAGGGACTTGACCTGGCCTGGGACAACCAGTTCTGGAGCCTGTGGATCACAAAAAACGGGGGAGGGACAATTAAGGATATCTGGACAGCCAACAGTTACGCCACAAGCGGACTTTATGCAAGCAATTCATCAACGCCTTGCAGTATCTATGCGATATCTCTTGAACATCATGTCCGCAACGAAGCCAGATTCGAAAACATATCGAACTGGAAACTGTATGCCTTTCAGCTTGAGGAAGAAAGCCGCGAGGGAAAGGAATGCCAGAGCGTGGAATTATCTGACTGCAGAAACATGCTTTTTGCCAATTTCTGGAACTACAGGGTGATCAGGGTTTATACGCCTAAAAGCTTTGCGGTGCAGGTCTGGAATTGCAGGAACATCGAGTTCCGCAATGTCAAAAACTATACTCAGAAGCTTGTTAACACCGAATTCACGGTTTATGATGTGAACAAAAGGATTCCGGTTTATCCCTGGGAATATGCCCGGCTTACTATCAGCGGCAAGGAGCAGGGCAACCTTCAGATTTCAGGCGAGCTTTGGAAACCCAAAAAGCTGATGACAGGTTTCAATTTCCTGACAGGTATAACAAGCGACAGCAGGGGCAATGTCTACTTCTGCGATTCAAGATTGAAAAAGATCTACAAGTGGTCGGCCGAAACAAGCAGCGGGAAACTGGTGGCCGATTATCCGTATCAGCCTTTGGTCCTTGCCACCGATTCCGAAGATAAGCTCCTTGCCGTGTTCAGGTATGATCCGCAGCCCGGTTACCTGGTGGGAGGGAAGCAGGAAACAGTAAAGCGTCTGCCCGATGATAATCCGGCTTACAGCTCATACGGCAACAGCGGATGGGCTGCATACCCTGCATCATTTGATCCGGATGATCCCGATGAAACCTTAAGGCCGATGCCCAGGGCAGCCACTGGCAGCCTGACTCAGGTGAGAAAGGCGTATTATCCCTCGAGCAGATGGCATTACACCTTCGACAATGCAGCAGTTTATTTTCCTGATTCAGCTTTTGTTGCCCCCGACGGCGTCACAATCATTCCTGAAACTTATGATATAGGAAGGTGTGCTGCTCTCTTCCCTGCCATTCCGGGAGGAAAATTATACGCATCTGATGAGATACAGAAACGAACCCTGGAAATGGATGTTGATTCAAAGGGCTTACTGTCGGATCAGAAACTATTCTGTCCAAGAGGTGAAACCACCAATGCTGTTGATAAGGAAGGAAATATATATATAGCAGAAGGGCAAATCTTCGTTTTTGACAAATCAGGAAAGGAGCTGAGAAGGATTAACCTAGAGGAACGGCCGTTGTCGATGACCTTCGGGGGAACTGGCGGAAATACACTTTTTGTAACGACCGAAACTTCATTGTATGGAGTAAGAATCAGATAACAAATCTGTGCCGATTGTATAGCCTGAATTTTTTATCTTTATCAACAAATGAATATTTTCTAATGAAATTTAAACCTGTCAACCCATGAAACCCGCATTTATCAAATACATAAACATGTTTGTATGTAATTTTCAATCATGTGCGGTTCCCTGTCTGCCGGCAGGCAGGCATAATACTGTTAAAATCAAAATTATATTATGATGAAAAAGACATCGTTTGTTCTGCTGATATTTACCCTTTCCTTGATGGTTATAACTCAGACCAGCTTTAGTGGTCCTCCCGGTCCAAAAGAGCAAAAGGGCAAAAATGCCGCGTTGAAGCTGTTCAATGGTAAAAACCTTGACGGCTGGTACACGTTTATAAAGGACAGGGGTAAGAATATCGATCCGAAGAAGGTATTTACAGTCAGTAACGGAATGATCAGGATTTCCGGTGAGGAGTATGGCTGTATAACTTCAATTGATGAATTTGAAAACTACAGGCTGACGGTCAGGTACAAATGGGGTGAAATTACATATGCCCCAAGAACCGACAGGGCAAGGGACAGCGGGATCCTCCTTCATTCCGTCGGCGAGGATGGCGGTTCGGACGACACATGGATGTATTCGATAGAATGCCAGGTAATTGAAGGCGGAACTGGCGATTTTATTGTTGTCGGCGACGGAAGCCCCAACTTCTCAATAACGAGTCCGGTTGCTCCCGAGAAGCAGGGTAGTTCCTATGTTTACAAACCTGAAGGGAATATGGTGACAATAAATTCAGGACGAATAAACTGGTTTGCACGCGATCCCGGATGGAAAGACGCAAAAGGATTCCGCGGGGCAAACGACATTGAAAAACCTTTAGGGAAATGGAATAAACTGGAATGTGTAGTTAAGGACAGGGAGATCCATATTTATCTCAACGGTACCCTGGTCAATCATGCGGTTGATGTTAAGCCTCACAGGGGAAGGATACAGATACAATCTGAAGGGGCGGAGATTTTTATTAAACAGGTAAGGATTGAAAAAATGTAGGACTGCGGCAGTCGGGGGATTTCGCCTTCATTCCCCGGAATTACCTTTTGAACGGGAATTTTTAGTAAATTACAGGAAATTCAATAAAGGAGATATATTATGCCAGCAAGGAAGTTTATACAGGCAGTACGAGGTCAGCACGCTGTCGACGGTGCAGGGGTTCGCTTGCGCAGGGTATTGGGATACAGAACAATAAAGGATTTTGATCCCTTCCTGATGCTCGATGGATTCGATTCGACCGATCCCAGCGATTATATAAAGGGATTCCCGTGGCATCCTCACCGTGGAATCGAAACAGTGACCTATCTTCTAAAAGGAGAGATTGAACACGGTGACAGCCTTGGCAATAAGGGAGTTATCGGCGACCTTCAGTGCCAGTGGATGACCGGCGGATCAGGAATTATTCACCAGGAAATGCCCAAGGCTGCGGAACGGATGCTTGGATGCCAGCTGTGGGTAAACCTTCCGGCAAAGGACAAGATGACTCAGCCGGCCTACCGTGATATCAGGCCGCAGGATGTTGAGGTATTGAATGAAGATAATGCAACTGTCAGGGTTCTGTCGGGCCATTATAAAAATCTGCACGGAGCAGTAAAAGGAGAGTATGTGAAGGTTCAGTATCTTGATGTTGACCTTAAGCCCGATAGTATCTGGACTTATAACGAAACACCCAACGACCAGACTCTGTTCCTCTATCTGATTGACGGAACTCTGGCTGCTGACGAGGCTTTGAAGGAATTTGAAGAGAAAGCCTGTGCAGTGCTGATGGCTGCTACATCAGGAAGCAGCTCCGATTTTGACGAGGTTCGTATCAAGGCCGGACCGGGAGGGGCAAGATTTCTTCTTGTGGCTGCCAGACCGCTTGAGGAACCTGTTGCATGGGGCGGACCCATCGTAATGAATACCGAGGAAGAACTGAATGAAGCTTTCAGGGAACTCGACGAAGGAACATTCATAAAGCACGACAAACCTCTGGAATTTTAGGCTGATAGTCAGACAAATCCAACTGTATTTGATCAGGGTTTCCGGTTTCTAAGGCTCCAGTATCCGTATCTCCGAAGTCATCTCCATCGCTTTTCTGTAAACAGCGCTGACACCGCAGTATTTTTCCGAAGAGAGATCAATGACTTTTTGCAGCTTGTCAACCGGGAGATCCTTGCCTCTGAACTCGTATATAACATGCATTTTGAAAAAATGCTTTGGATAATCTTCCGTTAGGTCCCCTTCCACAATTACATTCAACCCGTCGATATTAATCCGCATCTTTTTAAGCATGGCAACGACATCCATAGCTGTGCAGCCTCCGAGTGCCGACAACATGAGCAGCTTCGGTCTGGGGCCGCTGTTTTCGCCTCCGGAAGCAGGACCGGCATCAATTATCAGTTTGTGACCATTGACTTCGGTTTCGAAAGCCATATTCCCGATCCACTTTGTGGAGACAGATTCCTTGTGCGCCATGGGTTTATTTTGATTACAAATTTAATGTATAAGAATGAGGTTTCTGTATCAGGCTACTTTCTGAATCTGCTTAATGAGAAAATCCTTTGTTTTTATTCCTACAAAACGTTCTACTTCCTTTCCGTTTTTAAACAGCACCATAGTGGGAATATTCCTGATTTTAAATTTGTTTGCCAGCCCCTGGTATTGTTCCACGTCAATTTTCCCGACAAAAGCATTGCCATTCAATTCTTCTGCAAGGTTATTCAGTACCGGAGCCATCATCCTGCATGGAACGCACCATCCGGCCCAGAAATCAACAAGAACGGTTCTGTTCTTTGTCTGATGCTGAAAATTCTTGTCGGTAAGGGTAAGTATGTTTTCACTGTCTTCCACAACAGGAACGTTTTTCATTTTTGATTTTGCAAACAGATAAAATACTGCAAGAGCAAGAATCAAAGCGCCGATAATTATAAAAACTGTGTTCATATTAAATTTCTGCCGGTTGTTTATTCTTTGTTTTTAAATCATTGATGTAGGTTGAGGCAGCAAGGGCGGCTACGGTTCCGTCTCCAACTGCAGTTGTCACCTGCCTGTATTTTTTTACCGTGCTGTCGCCTGCCGCATAAACCCCTTCAATGTTTGTCGACATATTGCTGTCAACAATTATTTCACCCCATTGGTTGAGGTTTACTATTCCTTTGAGAAATTCCGTGTTGGGAACGTAACCAATGAAAATGAAGGTGCCGTCAGTTTTGAAATTCCTGATTTCACCTGTTGCCAGATTTTTGATATCCACGCTTTCAAGTTTTTCATTTCCAAAAAAGCGTGTGATGACCGACTCCATGAGAAAACTGATTTTTGGATTGCTGCGCGCTTCCTCAATGGCATGTTCGAAAGCCTGAAAATGATCGAACTGATGGACCACTGTCACTTTGCTTGCATATTTTGTAAGGGACACCGCTTCTTCAAGGGCTGAGTTTCCTCCTCCAACAACCACGATCTCCTTATCAGTGAAAAAATCACCGTCACAGGTTGCACAGTAGGATATCCCCCTGCCCTTGAACTCATCTTCTGCCTTAACACCGAGGGTTCTGGATCTTCCCCCCGGAGTAAGTATTACGGCATCTGCAGTATATTCAGTTCCATCTGAGAGAATAACACTTTTCAATGTATCATTTAGCAAAAGAACGGATATTGAAACACCCGATTTAATCTCGCAGCCAAAGTTCCTGGCCTGTTTCTTCATTATGCCCGAGAGCTGGTAGCCGCTAATGCTTTCCACTCCAGGATAATTAGCGATTTCGTGGGTAAGCACCATCTGCCCGCCAACTGTCCCTTCATTCAGGATAAGTGTTCTTATCCTTGCCCTTGAAAGATAAATTCCGGCAGTCAGGCCGGCCGGACCAGCACCGATAACTATTGCATCATAATGAGTGGCAGCGTTCATATTCAAGCTTTTACCGTAGTTGAAAACTCCTTGTCGAGAATTGCCTTTACCTGCTCCCTTGTCTGGATGCTGGATGTAGCCCTGACGACTTTTCCGTCCTTGTAATAGATTGTAAAAGGAATACCCATAAAGCCGCGAACTTCAGGAAGTGACCTGATAACTTGTGATTGGGGATTATCGAACTCCATGTCGTAAAACTTAACATGTTTGTACTCTTCCTCCAGTTCTTCTGCAATTCCGTAAACCGGAATGCACATCGGACCCATACGTCCGCATATTACCATTACGTTTTCATTTTCACTTATAGCCTTCCTGTGGTCGGCTGCCGATTCGAGATGTTTCAGATTTGTGTATAACATGGTTTTTTATTTTAAAATTTCTGCTGCAAAATTACTTCGACTAAGGGATCTGAAAAAGAATTTGACACCGGAGTATGACAAGCCTCAGGATGAAACAGATCAACTTTTTTATTGATTTAGGTCAACTTTATGCATTGGTCCGTTAATTCTTAATAATTTGCGGGCATGAAACCATCCGGTACAAGCTGATTTTAAATGAAAACAATATTCGAGACCGACAGTGAATTCATCTGCGACATCCAGGCCCCGTGTTTCAGGAACCTTAGCCCGGATGAGATGGAAATAATAAGGGAAGGGAAAACACAGATCCTTTTCAGAAGAGGAGATAATCTGACAAAGCAGGGCGCCTTCACTTCATATGTATTGTTCCTTATAAAAGGACTTGCGAAGCAGTATCTCGAAGGCGACGGAACAAGAACATTTAATATGAGGATCATCCGCCCTGGAGATTTCCTGGGTCTTTCTGCCGTGTTCCAGGAGAATATTTTTGGCTATTCTGCAAACGCCCTGACAGACTGCCAGGCATATCTCATAGAGAAGGAGACACTGGCAAAGGTTATAAGACAAAACGGGCAATTCGGGTTCGGCCTTATCCGAAGGTATTGTGAACAGAATAACAATCTTCTTTCCATTATCGGAAGTCTCAACTACAAACAAATGAACGGCCGCCTTGCTGAAATACTATTATATATGGATGGCCTGAAAACTGAAAACCATGAAATTTTCCAGCTTCTTTCAAGAAAGGATCTGGCTGATTTTGCGGGGATCTCTGTTGAAAGTGCCGTGAAGCTCCTCAAATCATTTGAAAAGGATGGTCTGATAGAGCTGCACGATAAGGATATAGTACTAAAAAAACACGAGACTCTTGCTGAGATAAGCAAAAGGGGATAGTTCCCGGCATGCTTCCGGAAATAACTTGAGATGAATGAAAAATATGGAATAAAATGAAATAAAAAACCCCGCGATTTTTCGCGGGGTTTTTTATTGATTTACTGGTCCTATCTGCGGCCGGCTCTGACTCCGCCGTTCATCCTCATTGCACTTTGCCTTGAGGCATTAGCTCCTGCAGCTGAATTCCTGGCTGCTGAACGCATCTGCGAGTTATTCATCGTTTTTGCCATGGATGCCTGATGGGTCTGATCCTTGGTTTTAAGCCGGGTCTTGTCATGTACCCTTAACTGGTCTTTTTTCTGGATCCTGTCACCGGTCCCGGTCTGGTCGTGAATCTTGAGCTGATCCCTTTTTTGAGTCCTGAGCTGATCTCCGGCCTGCACCTGAGTCTGATCACCATTCTGAGTCTGGGTCAGGGTTTCTGTCTGGGAAGCAGTCTTTATCCGTTTCCTGTTCTGCGTCTGGTCCTGTGCCTTTGCAGAACCCTGGGCAAGCAGCCCTGCACTCAATATGAGTGCCATCCCTGTCATTAAAATAGTCCTTTTCATTTTCTATGAATTTTTAGTTAATTATATTCAACAGGGCAAATCTATCACTGTGAAAATGAATTTGTAATGAAGTTTCTATGATAAAGGGGAAATTTTTACGAAAAATATGATTTAAGGCACCGATCTGGAGTGTATTTATATTTCAGCATAACTCTTCACCGTCTCCCTTTCACCTATCTGCTGCCTCCACATGGCATAGTATAGTCCCTTCTTCTCCAGAAGGGTTTCGTGATTTCCAACCTCTGTTATCTTTCCCTTTTCCAGGACATATATACGGTCGGCATGCATTATTGTCGAAAGCCGGTGAGCAATCATCAGAATGATCTGTTTCTTCCCGGCGGAGATCTCCCTCAGTGTGCAGGTAATCTCATCTTCAGTCAGCGAATCGAGTGCAGAAGTGGCCTCATCAAAAATCAATACCCTCGGATTCCTGACCAGTGCCCTGGCAATTGCCAGCCTCTGCTTTTCACCTCCTGAAACCATTTTGCCTCCTTCTCCCAGAAGTGTGTCAAGTCCTTTTGGTGACTCATTTACCAGTTTCATTGACGATGCTTTCTTTAGAGCAGCCAGAATTTCCTCGTCAGTTGCATCGGGCTTAACAAACTGAAGATTAGCACGGATCGAACCCGAAAAAAGCTGGGTGTCCTGAGTAACAAAACCTAATTGCCGTCTCATCCTGTTATACCGGATATCCTTAGTCTGAACTTCATCAAAATAAATGGTCCCCCTGGTTGGCGGATAGAGGCCAACCAGTAGTTTGACCAGAGTCGATTTCCCGCAGCCCGACGGACCGGCAAATGCTATGGTTTCACCGATTTTAGCGCTGAATGAGAGATCCTCTATTGCATCATGATCAGCCTTTGTATACCGGAAACTGACATTATCAAACCGGAGGTTTTCAATTTCCCCGATTTCAACCGGCTCATCAGGCCGGTATTCAGGTTCCTTTTTCATCAGGTTACTGAATATCTGAAGTGAAGCTTCCGCTTCGCGGTAGGCCAGAATTATTGATCCAAGCTCCTGCAGGGGAAACATGATCCTTGTGGAAATGAACTGCATCGCTATCAGCTCGCCCGTTGTAAGCAAATTCCTGAATATGAGCCATAAGAGGATGAATAATATTGATTCCTTGAGAATAAGAAGCACCGATCGCTGAAGAAATGAGAGCGTTCTTATCTTCTTCACCTTTTCCATCTCAAGGTTGAATATCTTGGCTGTAAACACCTTGAGTCTTTTTATCTCGGGCCAGGTGAGCCCCATGCTTTTTACAAACTCGATATTCCTTATCGATTCGGTTATGGTGCCGCTCATTTTATTCGTTTCCTGAATCACCGAGCGCTGGATGGTCTTTATCTTGCGGCTCAGAAGTCCGGTCAGCCCTCCCAGCCATACCACACCGATCAGGAAAACAGGTATCAACGCCCAGTGCTTTGTTATTGCATACCATATAAGGAATGCTATCCCGACCAGGGCGGAAAACACCGACGAAATGAACGCATTGATAAACCTTTCATTGTCGTTCCTTACCTTCTGCAGTAACGATAACACATGCCCGCTGCTCGTTTCTTCAAATTCACTGTAGGGAAGCCGCAGTGTTTGCTTCAGTCCTTCGTCGAAAATTGAAAGTCCGAATTTCTGTACCACCAGCCGGGTAAAGTAATCGGAGAAAGCATGAGCCAGCCTTGCCAGAATTGCAATGCCTATCGCAAGCGCCAGTAGTCTTATAACTCCGCTGATAAGTTCCTCCTCACTCCTGCCGTCGGTGTTGACCGCAAAGTTGTCAATTATCTTTCCGAAAATTATCGGATCAATTAATTCGAGAATTTGCGCAACTGCTGCAATCCCCATTGCTAAAAAAAGCCAGTTCCTGAATGGCTTCAGGTATTTCCATATGATTTTCATGGACCAGGAATTTAAATAAAGCGGCAGCAGAACTATCCCTCTGCACCGAAATAGATTTCAAACCTTTAAAAATAGCAATAAAACAAGAAAGAGCGGCTAAAATTCATCATTGAGTCTCGCATGGAAGGACAAGATGGTGCTCGAGCCCCGTCTCCGCATTCGGAAATGAAACGCTGAGCGGCATACATCGGTCCAATGGTATGACTGCTCGACGGGCCGTGGCCTATCCTGTAAAGATTTCTGATAGGTTCCATTACATAACGATCCTGGAACGGCAAGGGTACTGACTATGTTTTATAAAGAACGATCTCACGGATTGTAAGAATTTATTGTGCAACCGCAAGGTTTTGGATAAAATCTAAAATATCTTAAATTGCAATTTAAAATTCCGGCAAATGAAAAATATCTTCTCAACAAATTCAAATCCCAGGCTCAATGATCTGTGGCTATTGCTGTTCAGGATTATCCTGGCGGTGTTCATGCTGACCCATGGATTCCCAAAATTCATGAGACTTATTGAGGGTAATATTGCTGGTTTTCCCGATCCCCTCGGCATTGGAGAGAACATGAGCCTGATTCTTGCTGTACTCGGGGAATTTGCAGCGCCGCTGGTTATTATTCCTGGTATCATGACACGTCTTGCAACAATTCCTGTCCTGTCGGCTATGTCGGTTGCAGCTTTCATTGTGCATGGTGCTGATCCTTTTAAAGGCAGGGAAATGGCTTTACTTTACCTGGCAGGATTTTTAACTATTCTGATTCTGGGTCCCGGGCGCTGGTCTGTCGACAATCTGATCCACAGGAGATTTAAACTGTAATTATTCGATAAATCACATTGTATTTTCTTCAGGGAAAAAGCAAAGATGGTATTAACGTTCAATCAGATTATTATTTTTACATATTCTTAATAACCAAAAGATGAAAATAATCTCCTGGAATGTAAACGGCGTCCGCGCCATAGCAAAGAAATCTTTCTTTTCAGATCTCGCTCAGATGGATCCCGACATTGTCTGCCTGCAGGAGACTAAGGCACAGGATGCCCAGGTTGCTGAAACGCTTGAACCACTGAAACACAATTTTATTTTTTCCAATTCGGCCGAAAGGCCGGGATACTCGGGCACGGCTGTTATCTCAAAGGTCAGTCCGCTGAATGTAACAAGGGATATGGGAATCAGGGAACACGATACCGAGGGCAGGGTCCTGTGCCTTGAGTTCGAACAGTTCTTCCTTGTGAATGTATACGTGCCAAATTCAGGAGCCGAACTTGCCAGACTGGGTTACAGGCAGGAATGGGACAAGGCTTTTTTCGCCTATCTGAAAAATCTCGAAAGCATAAAACCAATTATAGTCTGCGGCGACCTTAATGTGGCGCATAAGCCCATTGACCTGGCCCGTCCGAAGGAGAATTACAACAAGGTTGCCGGCTATATGCAGGAAGAGATTGACGGAATGGACCGGCTCACCGAAGGCGGACTGGCTGATACATTCCGGCATCTTTATCCTGACTCCAGGGGAAGATACTCATGGTGGAGCTTCAGAGCAGGTGCAAGGTCAAAGAACATCGGCTGGAGAATCGATTATTTCCTTATAAGCAGGTCATTCCTCCCAAAGGTGAAAGATGCATTCATCCACGAGGAAATTACAGGGTCGGATCATTGCCCGGTGGGTATAATAGTGGAACCTTGAAATCAGGCATGAAGAGGCGGAAGGCGGAGGTCGTACAGGCTTAGCACTTCGTAGCTTTAGCGAAGAAGTGTCGTGCAAGTCAAATCCGACCTGCAAGACCTGCACGACCGACATCTTCGGGCAGTTTGTTACCCCAGCCTTGCAAGCGCCTCATCAAGTGAGGCGACGAAGTTTATCACACCAAAAGTATTACTCTCTCTGATGAAATCCCTAAGACTCTTGCTTTTGATGTCTGAAAAATCGCCGATTATCGCCAGTTTCATCCTGTAGTTCGAAAACTTCTGGAGTATGTCACCTGCGATCTTTGTTTTAAGATCGAAGAAATCCCTGTTCAGGGTGTCTGTATATATTATCAGTCCGGTGCATCCGTTATAACCGGCATCTGCCATTGTATCGAGGATGTCTTCCGTTGAATTGATCATTTCTGATCCCGGCATAATTTCCCCCAGCAAAACGCCTTTTTCTGTAGTGTGATACCTGATCATCTCTCCTGAATAATAAGGATTTTGGATAAAACTATGCTAAGATAATTTTTTAATGTATTTACGGCTGCCGGCATATACCTAAAAATTGACTCCGGAAACCGGGTAAGGCTTCCTGCGAATCTTTTTCAAATATGCTGCTGAATGGATCACAGGCATCAAACCGGGTGATTGTCCATGAGTTGGGTTGCTTCTTTAAAGATATCTCCTGACCTTAAGCATGTATTCTTCGTAAGGCTCCCCGAATTTTTCCCTGCACCATCTCTCCTCGGAGATTATAAGGAAATGAACCGAGATCTGAAATACCACCAGTATAACAAGAAGCATCCACGAACGGGTCAGCATGCAAACCCCCAGGAAATAAAAGAAGAAGGCAACATACATCGGATTTCGCGAAAAGCGGTATAAACCTGTTTTATTTATACCGAGGGCATCCGGACTTGCAAACCGGATGATTGAAACACAGTACAAAATCAGGGACAGGATAAGCAAAATTAGTCCCGAAATTCCCATCAGGCCATTCAGGTTGGTCTTCAGGAATACCGGCACAATTATCAGTAAGAATGTAGTAGGGATATTAACCCTGTAGGCTTGTTTCTCGATTCCCTCAACAGGAGGGAAGAATGCTGCCCTTTTAAGTGCCTCTTTACTGAGAAGCGACAATAAGAGGAATCTGATTAACAGGATCGGCAGGACAACTATCAATCCGTTTTGAAAAACCTTTTCCATTTCGAATATCCAAAATATTTCCTGAAGTTATTAATTCTTCGTGACATACAAGCCGTGAGTAAGAGGAGTCCCTGGAGGTGTAGGGGTGGGTGTTGCAGGAGCTTTCATTAAGGGATTAAGATCCCTTCGTCTCCCTGAGGGACGCCTCGGGATGACCCTGCTCATAAGTTTAATTCTCACGGATTTACGCAGAGACAACCTGAAGGTTTGCAGCAGGAAGAACAGTCAGTGAAAATTCACGAATTTTTATCGTAAAACGATATCTGGCTTATCGTTTTACAACAAATATTTTACCTGAAACGATATGATTTTTAAAAAGGACCGGAGACCGGAGACTGAAGACAGAAGAAAGTCAGGCAGGTCATTCAAGTCACTTATGTTAGCGGACAGCTTTTGGATGACAGCTCTCCTGTTTTGTGCGGTTTGGAAGTTGACACCCCAGGTGTCGGAATAAGTTGAATTAATGTTTGGTACGGCACGGGATTCCGGAAATATTAAAATCATCTTGACTTTGGGTGTTTTTCGTATAAAACAGGCTCTCAGCTCCATCCTGTTTTCTACGATGATTTTTGCTTCAGGCCAGGGGTCAGATTGCGAAATACTTCATAAATTGTAGCATTAACTCAAAAACATTAACCATGAAAATTTTACGGGGAACATTAATCGGGGGAGTGTCGTACTTCCTTATTGGCTGGCTCGTATATGGAGTCCTTCTTATGAATTTCTTTGCTTCCATGACTAACACCTGCGCAAACCGTCCGGATGGGGAAATGGTATGGTGGGCAATGATACTTTCTAATCTGCTGATTGCTTTATTCGTTACATTGTTGCTGAAGTTGTCAGGAGCCCGCACTTCTGCTGACGGCCTGAAAACCGGGGCATTGTTCGGAGCCCTGTTTACAGGTACAATCGACCTGTCGCTCTATTCAATGACTACTATGTACAAATCCCTGTTGCCGATAGTGATCGAAACCGTGGTCAGTGCAGCTGTCTTCGCAATAGTGGGAATGATCATTGTGCTCACCTGGGGAAAGACGAGGGAGGCGTAATTCGTCAGATGAAAGCAGTCGTTTATGATAAAAAAGCAAAACCGGATAAACTTGTTTATTGCGATATAGACAAGCCGGTTCCGAAAGATGATGAGGTATTGATAAAGATTCATTCAGTCGCTGTTAATGCTGCCGATTACCGTTCGATGAAAATGGGTATGATACCCGCCCGTAAGATATTCGGAGCGGATATCTCCGGCACAGTTGAATCGGCAGGCAGAAATGTGAAGCTGTTCAGGCCGGGGGACGAAATTGTGGGAGATCTTGCAGGGTATGGATTTGGTGGCTTTGCCGGGTACGCCGTTTCACCTGAAAAGTTACTGGTCCCGAAACCGGAAAGACTTTCATTTGAGGAGGCGGCTGCAATGCCCATGGCCTCAGTTACTGCCTTGCAAGCCCTGAGGAACAAGGGAAATATCCGGGAGGGCCAGGAGGTGCTGATACTGGGAAGCAGCGGCGGTGTCGGGACTTTTGCCGTTCAGCTTGCCAGACATTCCGGTGCGGTTGTAACAGCTGTATGCAGCACCCGGAATATTGAACAGACTGCCTCCCTGGGAGCAGAACATGTGATCGATTACACGAAAGAGGATTTTGCGGCCAGAAACAGGAAATACGATCTCATTGTGGCTGTTAATGGGAATTATTCATTGATAAAGTGCCGGAATGCATTGAAACCCGGTGGCAGATATGTGATGGTGGGAGGTGCCCTGACACAGATTTTCAAGTCGATTGTTTTAGGGCGGCCTCTATCCCTTGGCAGTCGGAAAATGCTTTTCCTGGCTGCAAAACCCAATTCCGGCGATCTTAAGTATTTATTGAACCTTGCATCGGATGGTATTATAAAACCTGTGATCGAAAAATACTATCCGCCTGAGAAAACAGCAGAAGCCATGCGATATGCCTCTGAAGGTCATGCCAGGGGCAAAGTTGTGATTAAGTGGTATGCTGGAGGCGGAACGCTTTGATCTGGCATAAGCGACGGGAGAAATCAGGCTGCCTCATTTTCTGTTACGGGTTGTTTCGATTTGATAATTTCGACTGCCTTGAACAGGATCACTATTTCCAGCAGTTCGGCAGGGATCAGCATTATGTATCCGGCAAATGACAGTATGAGAGTCAGGAAAAAGCCGGCAGCGAATATCTCAAAGATACCGGCGATGACCGGCAACTGTCCGAATGACTTCTGAAGCTTTATAAGGGACACACCATAAAGAATACCGATCCCGCCAAAGGTCAGAGCTTCGGCCCCGAGAATGAATTCGCGTTCAGCGAATTCATAAAACACCGAAGCAATATCGTATGCGATTATCAGGAACACACCAAAAATAAGAATAAACGACATGATCCTGATAAGGTAATTTCTGAACAAATAACCGATAAGGATAAAACCACGCTGGAAAAAAAAGAAAGCAATAAGAACAGCTATTTTAATAACAGTATAAAGCGGGGCGCTTAGGATCATCCGGTCTTCTTCCATACGAAAGTAATCGGCTGCTCCTTCCGGAAATCCAAGTATGAAATAGATAAGACCTGAAATCCAGGCGATGTTAAGTTGTTTAACTATATAAGTGCCTGATGTTTCAGGGTCAATATCAATAAGAAATAGTTCTTTCAGCTTTTCAGACAGGCTCTTTTTGTTTACATCCTCTTCCGATATCTCACTAAGATCATAGTCAAGAGCGGCGAGGATGGTTTTCACCGTATAACTTCTCGGGGTGACTTCTCCGGCTTCTATCCGCTGGAGGGTCCTGACATTTATGTTGCACTTGTCTACAAGTTCTTCCTGGGTAAGGCCTTTTTCCTTTCTTAGCCTGGTGATCTTTCTTCCCAATTCCGGTTGCTTCATTGCTGTGAGTTTAAAATCTTTAACAATATTACAACCGCTTACCCTTTGAACAAAATATTTTGAAAGTACTTTACACGGCATTTACCCGACATTTGACAACACACTGAATAATTACTTTTCGGAATGCTGGATCTCATCGGTTTCATCTGACGCTTCTCCCCGTCAGTCTTAATAAAGGCATGGCGTGCTTTGGTTAGTGACAGGACATAATATCGTATCTTTATGCCCTTACAACATATGTATGGGCTTCTCGCTAAAGGGATTCCTCTACCGGATATTTATCGACCCACTGATCAGCGGGCTCAGGAATCGCATTGTTTCTATGATTGTACCTGGGGAAAAGGTGATCGATATAGCCTGCGGTACGGGAGCGCTGTCACTGGAGATGTCAGCCCATGCCGGTCATGTTACGGGCATCGACCTGTCAGAGGACATGATAACCACAGCCCGCCTTATGGCAAATAAGCGCCGGATTCACAATGTTACCTTCGGACTGCTTGATGCAACAGACCTCTCATATTACACAAACCGCAGCTTCGATGTGGCAGTCTCAACCCTGGCAATGCATCAGTTTGATCCGGAGACAGGAGCGAAGGTGCTAACTGAAATGAAGAGACTGGCAAAACGGATAATCATTGCCGATTATAACTGCCCTATGAAGCCTGGTCCGGCGCTTTGGCTGGCATGGGGCATCGAACGCCTGGCAAGAGGCGACCACTACCGTAATTTCAGAAAGTATATGGCTGCGGGAGGCCTCAATAAAATTGCTGCAGAAGCCGGACTTGCAATAACCTCTCAGGAGGAAAGGGGAGAAGGCGTGTTCGTGATAGCAACATTGATACCGGAAGTGAGCTGACCTGATTATTTTGCCAGTCTGTGATCCAGTAATTCCGCCAGTTCCTTATGATATTCGTTTTCAAGTTCCAGAAGCCTGTCCTCCGATTCATAGAGCGGTTTCAGGTACATAAAATAGGTTGAAACGGATATTTCACCTGCTTCCAGGGCCTTATCGGGATACCTTGTCCCGCCGCCCGATTCAATAATTCCCCTGATCTCTGAAATGCTTTTCTGCAGGGCTGCCGCTCTGGAGTAGTTATTTCGTGCCTCCGATTTGAGTTTTAGCAGCGTGGCTTCGCGCAGAGCATCTGAATAATCAGCAGCAGCCGATGCCGACTTCACCTTGTTTGAATTCGCCCAAAGCGGAATGCTCAGTCCTGCCACCGGTCCAGTGTAAGCTGTACCGGCCACGATTTCTGATCCGTAGCCGACCTGAATTTCGGGCAGAGATCCGCTCCTGCTCAGTCTGACCTCCTGCCGGCTGATACTGTATTCAATTTCAGGGATGAGGTAAGCCGGGTGAGATTCTGATTTCTCTGTTATCAGGAGATCGAAATCAGGCACTTCCATAACCGGGTAATCCGCATTTCCTATTTCTGCTGCATCCGATCCGCTCATGTAACCAAGCTTCTCCCTGAGCATCTCTGTCTCCGATTCCCTCCGGTTGATTTCAAGACTTACGGCTGACAATTCGAGCAGGATGTTGTTGTAATCCATAATAGTTGCTTCCCCGTTTTCAAGCATCTTACCCCAGGCCGACCTCAGGACTTCATAGCCTTTTTTTCTTTCAAGAAGTGTATTAAGGGCTCTGGTGTTATAAATAAGATCAAAGGCCATTTGCTCCGCCTCAAGCATGATAAGCATCCTGGCCTGGCTGTATTCCTGCTCTGCAAGAATGATTGTGTTATTGTTGATCTTTTTCTGAAGCAGGTACTTTGTCGGGAAATCAAAGGACTGGGATACCGACCAGGTCTTCTTGTCTCCGGCCTCATCAGAGTCTCCCGGCATGAAACCGGCAGATACAAACGGATCCGATGGTGCATTCCCCGTCCGGGCCTCAATCCTTCTTGCCTCAAGCAGCTTTCCGTAGGCGGCTATTTCAGGATTGTTGGCAGAAACCCTTCCAAGAAATTCAGTGATTGATTGAGCTGATATCAGTCCGGTGAAAGAAATCAGCGCTGTCAGTAAAAATATCTTCTTAATCATTCTTGTTTCTTCTTTCAATTAAATAATAGACTGATGGAATGATGAATATATTCAGCAGTGTGGAGCTGAGCAGTCCTCCCAGGATCACAATTGCCATCGGGCTCTGGATCTCATTCCCCGGCTTGTCGCCTCCGAGTGCAAGCGGAATCAGGGCAAGCGCAGCCGTAAGGGCTGTCATCAGAATGGGATTCAGCCTGTCGGCCGATCCGGTCATAATTCGCTCAAGCAAAGCCACACCGTCCTTCTTGAGGTGAATATATCTTGAAATCAGCAATATGCCATTTCTTGTGGCGATGCCGAATAGCGTGATGAACCCGATGATTGAAGGGATGCTGACGACATTTGATGACAGCTTGATTGCAAAGATCCCGCCGATGATTGCAAGCGGCAGATTGAGCAGTACAATCAATGCAAGGGAGCTGTTTTTAAACTCCTGATAGAGTATCAGGAAGATGACCAGAATTGCAATTATCGAAGCAGTGATTAGCCTTCGCGTGGCACTTTCAGCACTTTCAAACTGACCGCCGTATTCGATATGGTAATTCTCGGGCAGTACAATTGTTTCGTTTATTCTTTTCTTAATGTCGTTTACAACACTTCCCACATCTCCTCCTGCTGAATTTACCGAAATTACTATCAGGCGTTTCACATTTTCCCGGTTTATAGAAAATGGTCCGGAAGAAGACTCTATGTCAGCCACAAAAGAAAGCGGTACTTTTTTACCATCCCAGGTGTCGATCATGGCGTTCCTTATTCCTTCAATTGTACCCCGTGTTTCATCATTGTACCGGAGCACCAGCGGAAACCTTTTCTCCTCTTCATAAACATCCGATACTACCTGCCCGCCCAGGGCAATACTTACAAATGAGTTGAAGCTGTTCATGCCGATGCCGTAGCGTGCAAGCATCTCCCTGTCAGGCTTTATTTTGAGCTGAGGAGTTTCAACCAGCTGTTCGACGTTAAGGTCGCCGATCCCTTCTATACCGGCAATCTCCGACCTGATATCGTTTGCAATTGAATAAAGATCGTTTAGGTCGTCTCCAAACAGTTTTATCGCAATGTTAGCCTTGGTGCCGGAGAGCATCCTGTCGATCCTGTGGGCAATAGGCTGCCCGACTTCAATACTGGCCCCGGGGATTGCTCTCAGCCGTTCCCTTACATCTGCAAAAAACTCATCGCGGCTTCTTTCTGTCAGTACAAAGGGGACGTCAAGTTCAGAGGTGTTCTCCCCGAAAAAGTGTTCGGCAAGTTCCGCCCTCCCTGTTTTGCATGCCACTGAAGTGATTTCAGGTATCCCGAGAAGTATTTTTTGTGCTTCAACCCCCATCTTTTCCGATTCTTCGAGTGAAACTCCCGGCGGCAATGAGATATTTACAGTCAGTGCACCTTCATTGAAGGCTGGGAGAAAGGAGCTTCCCGTTGTTGTTAACAGAATAACAGAGAAAAGGAAGATCAATGCCGTCAATCCGATTACAATTTTGCTCCTGCCCAATGTGAAATCAAGCGATTTACGGTAAATCCGGCCCAGATTCCGTTCGGTCCACGATCCGTTGACTGCCTTCAGCAGCCTGCTTTCGCCTGTGAGGAGATAACTGCTCAGAACGGGAGTGACTGTCACTGCTACAATAAGTGATGCGAATAGTGATACGATGAAGGATATGCCCAGCGGTCTGAGCATCCTTCCTTCAAGATCGCCAAGTAAAAACAGGGGAAGAAAGGTGATAATGATAATAAGGGTTGCATTCCATATCGACGACCTCACTTCCGTTGAGGCCTTGTATACTACCCTGAGCGGCAGTTCTCTTTTTTCCGGCGGCAGAACGACATTCTTCCTGAGACGCCTGTAAATGTTTTCCACATCGATTATCGCATCATCAACAAGCGAGCCTATTGCAATAGCCATACCTCCCAGGCTCATTGTGTTGATTGTGTAGCCCAGAGTGCTGAGGGTTATGATCGTGACAAGCAGTGAAAGGGGCATTGCCAGCAGGGAAATGAAGGTGGTCCTTGTGTTGAACAGGAAAAGGAACAGTATGATAATTACAAAAATCCCTCCCTCGGCCAGTGCTTTCATCACATTCCTTACAGAAGTGTTTATGAACGATGCCTGGTTATAGATGTCTGTTCTGAAAGTCACCGAAGAGCCGGCATTTTTCTGAATGTCGTTTATGGCATCAAGAATAAGGTCCGAAAGGACCACGGTGTTGGCGTCAGGCTGCCTGGTTATGGTAACAAGCACCGCGCTCCGGCCCCTGTATGAGGCATTGCCGATTGCAGGGGATTTGCCTGTCCGGACTGTTGCAACATCACCAACCCTTACCGGAAGCCTCTCCGATATCTTTATAACCGAATTTGCAAGATCCTCAACCCTGTCGGTTTTTGCCATACCCCTGACAATGTACTTGGTGCCGTACTGATTAATGAACGATCCGGAAGTATTCAGGTTGATTTCCTGACTGGTACTTATCAGCTCATTCATTGTTACTCCATGGAAATTCATCCTGTACGGATCGGCCAGTATCTGGTATTCCTTTATGTCTCCGCCGATCACGTTTACCTGGGCAACTCCGCCTACTGAAAGTAGCCTCGGGGATACAACCCAGTCAGCCATTGTCCGGAGTTCCATCGGAGTCAGGCTGTCCGATTCAAGGGCAATGATCATCATCTCACCCAGAAGCGATGTCTGGGGGGCAATCACCGGCTTGTCGATACCTGAGGGAAGGGTTTCGTTTGCCTGAATAAGCCTTTCGGCAATTGTCTGCCTGGCTTTGAAGATATCAGTCCCCCAGTCGAATTCAACATTCACTATCGAAAATCCCATGGTTGAGGTCGACCGTACCCGCCTGATCGATGTTGCTCCGTTCACTGCCGTTTCTATGGGGAAGGTTACCAGTCTTTCCACCTCCTCCGGTGCCATTCCGCTTGCCTCAGTCATTATGACAACAGTGGGAGCGGTCAGTTCCGGAAATATATCTATCTCCATCCGGGTTGTGACAATGGTTCCGGCTATTATAAGCAGGATGGCTCCTGCCAGTACGCTTAACCTGTTTCTTAATGAAAAGTCTATGATCTTGTCCAGCATGGTCCTGAATATTAATGATTGTGTGCAGGTGCGGCTGTTGTCATTTGCGAAAGCTTAACCAGCCAGGTGCCTTCGGAAACGATCCTTTCATTTTCGGAAAGTCCGTCCAGTACTACGGTATTCTCACCGTCGCTATAGCCCGTGGTAATGAATCGTTTCACAAAGTCTCCGTCTTCATGCGCGACAAAGACATAGAGTTTCCCGAATTCCTCCATAAGGGAGCTGTTGGGAACAACTATCAGGTTTTCTGTGGTTTCTCCAGTCAGGAACACCTCGGCAAAAGAACCTTCGATGAGTCCGGGATCATGGTCGATACTGAAGTAAACGGGAACATAAAATGAATTGCCGCCGGTGCTTTTCCCGAAGGCGATCTTCCGGCCGTTCATTTCAGAGGTTTTATAGAGTTTTTTGCTGTAGCCAACCCTGAAATTTGCGCTTTCAATCCGGGGAAGAATATCCAGATTATCGGGCGAAACATCAGCTTTGAGTATCAGGTTCCTCTCGATGATTATCGAAGCAAGGGCTTCTCCTGATGATACTTTCTGTCCTTCGCCAACAAAGATCTCCCGGATGTAGCCATTTCCGGGGGAAGAAACTGAATTTCCTCTTTCACTGTATGTTGCATTCAGATTTTCGAACTCATTCAGGGCTTTCTCATATTCATTTTTTACTGTGAGGAAATGTTCTTCAGTTATTATTTTATCCGAAATGAGATTCTTTGCCCTTTCATAGTTCTGGGTTGCCCTGTCCAGGTCGGCTTTTAACTGCCTGTACCGCAGTTCTGAGTTGTCTTCTGTAAGCTGTTCTCCGCTTATGGTGAACAGATTCTGCCCGCGGCTGACTCTCACTCCGGGGAACAAATGTGAATTGCTGAATTTTACCAGTCCGGGCGATTTGGCCGTGATTAGCAGAATATCCTTATTGTCGGCCATTATCATCCCGCCGGTCTTCAGGCTAAAGGCGAACGGCCGGCGTGCCAGGGTGATAATACTGTAGCCTGATGAATCACCTGAATGTTCCTCTTCATGTACATATGCGCCTGTTTCCTGGGGTTCGCCAACTGCTTCGTGGTCGTGGGCACTCCTTGATGAACAGCCGGTGAAGACGGTTGCAAACAGTATCAGAATAAAAAATATTAGATTTTTCATCAGTATATAATTTTGATTTTAATGGTCTGATGGAACCCACATGTCTGAAAAATATATACATGGGAGTTTGTGTATGCAATACATGTGGGTTTCATCGACAGTAAAAAATGTTAAACAATTGTTATTCAACAAGATAAGAAAAGCACTGGATAAGATTGAGGCTTAAGCAGCCGGAGGGGCCCTGAGTGAGGCCGATGCGTAGTAACTGTCGCGGTAATTGGAATGCTTATTATTGTCAATGATCAATTCTTTCCGTGGATCGGGGAAGGAATAATCATTTGAAGGGGATTCAGTAAACAGATTGTCGTGGGTGAGCTGGTGGAAGAGAAGTGAGGATATCTGGCAGGCTTCATGATCCTCGCCGTGGCTGTGATATTCATTATTCAGGAGAACTCCAGCATGGGAATGCCCGTTCAACAGGCATAAATCGCTTTCATGGTGATTATGGGGAATCATGTTATGAGCCATAATCAGCAGCCAGCTGAAAATGATAAGAGAGGCTTTGATGTTAATCCCGGTCCTCAAATCATTAAATTTTTTGCAAATGTAGTTATTTTATAAGTGTTTATAGAAATTTAAGAATAATTTGAAAATTTGAGAATGAAAGAAAGGAAATGAATAATTTGAAAATTTGAGACGCTTTTGCAAGTGTAAAATTTATGCTTTTATGGCGGAAAATATTTCGCCCCATACGGGGCTTTGCATCATTGGCTGCCTTAAGGACGGGCTGCGCCCATCCCTAAATCATGTAAGGCCTACGGCCTTATCTTGCCCGGATCACAACCCCATCCCATGTGGGAGGCAATGATTCTGAACCAGGCATGAAACATGTTGCAGCGAAAGGGTAGGGATGGGGTTAAGGTTGTTTAAGAAGACTTTACAGGCAGCCTCGATATAGTAATTTACATTATTGCGCCTGGGTTATTAAAAATCAAACGCTCTTCCAGTCCCGTAAGGGGCGTAATGATTTAGGGCGGGGCAACGCCCCGTTTAAGGCTCCCCCAGAGGCGCCTGTCATCCCTCGCCGGACATTCCCGGGAAGACCTTGTTTGAC